>NZ_JBEXRC010000053.1:0-47529 GCF_040612915.1 Streptomyces sp. NPDC006326
CCGACTCCCTGATCAGCGTCCTCGCGCACCGCTCGCAGGACATCCTCACCGACCTCATGGCGCGCCGCGCCGTCACCGAGGGGAGCAGCGCATGACGGCCGGGCCGGGCGCGCTGCTGGTCATCGGCAGCGGTCTGAAGGTCTACCGCGAGTACCTCGTGGCGCCGATCCGGCGCCGTGCCCGCGAAGCCGGGCTGGACATGGTGCTGTTGAACAACCTCAAGCCCACGTGGCAGCGCGAGTACTTCGACGAGATCATCGTCGCCAACGTCTTCGACTCCGAGGCGATGGGTGCGGCCGCCCGCGAGGTGGCGGGCCGCCGGCGCATCGTGGGACTGATGTGCTGGGACGAGCCGCTGGTCCTGGACGCCGGCCTGCTCGCCGCCGAGTTCGGTGTGCCGGGGCTGTCGGTGCCCGGCGTACGGGGCTGCCGGGACAAGGAGCTCACCCGGGCCCAGCTGACGGCGGCGGGCCTCTACCAGCCCGGGTTCGAGCTGACCACCACGGCCGCCGGGGCCAGGGCGGCGGCCGAGCGGATCGGCTATCCCGTGGTGATCAAGCCCCGGGCGATGGGGGCCAGCATCGGCGTCGTGTTCGCCGCCGACGAGGCCGAAGTGGACGCGGCATTCCGGATCGCCCTGGCGGCGAGCGAGGTCGACCCGGGGCCCTACCGTGCGAGCGCGCTCGTCGAGGGGTACGCCCCGGGGCCGGAGATCAGCGTCGACGGCGCCGTGCACAAGGGCGAGTACCTGCCGATGTTCGTGGCCCGCAAGCACAGCAGCGACCAGCCGTACTTCGAGGAGGTCGGGCACCTCGTCGACGCGGCCGACCCGCTGCTGGAGGACCGCGAACTGATGCGCACCCTGGCCCGCGCCCACCAGGCGCTCGGCATCGAGGACGGCATCACCCACAGCGAGGTCAGGCTGACCGACCGCGGGCCGCTGATCATCGAGATCAACGGCCGGCTCGGCGGGGACCTGATCCCCTTCCTCGGCCGGACCGCCACCGGAATCGAGCCCGGTGAGGTGCTCTTCGACGTGGCCACCGGCCGGTGGCCGGACACCGGCCACACCCGCAGGGCGGTCGCCGGCATCCGCTTCGGCTATCCCGCGCAGGACTGCGTCCTGCGCTCGGTGACGGTGCCGACCCGGGCACCGGGACTCGTCGCCGCGGCCCCGATGGCCGAGCCCGGCACCACGCTGCGGCTGCCGCCCGGCGGCTACCTGGCACGCCACTCCTTCGTGGTGTGCGAGGCCGACGACACCCGGACCTGCCTCGACCGCCTGGCCACGGCGGCGGCGCTGGTGCAGCTCGACACCGAGCCGGCCGGCCCGCCGGAACCGAACGCACCGTTCGCGATGCCGGCCGGTCTGCTCGACGTCGACGAATGACCGCGAAGACCGCAAGGACCACACCGGCCCGTCACTTGAGGGGGACCACCACATGACCACGACGACCCGGAACCCGGGCACCGGGGCGCCCGGAACCGCGGCGGAGATCCTGGCCCGCGCGAAGGCGCTGGCCCCGCTGCTGCGGGCGCGGTCGCAGGAGATCGAGGAGGCACGGCAACTGCCGCCGGACGTCGTACGGCAGCTGCGCGAGACGGGTGTGTTCCGGATGTGCTTCGGCAGGGAGTGGGGCGGCCCCGAGCTGACCTCCATGGAACAGGTCGAGGTCGTCGAGACGCTCGCCTACGGGGACGCCTCCGCGGGCTGGTGCGCCGCCATCGGCGCGATGACCGGGGCGATCAGCAACTTCCTGGAACCGGCCACCGTCAAGGAGATGTTCCCCGGCCTGGACGTGATCACCGCCGGGCTGATCGCGCCGGCCGGCCGGGCCGAGCGGGTGCCCGGTGGTTTCCGGCTCAGTGGCCGCTGGTCGTTCGGCAGCGGGATCACCCACGCGGACTGGGTGACCTCGGGGGCGTTCATCTACGAGGACGGCAAGCCGTACGCCAGCCCGGACGGCAGCAACGCGCACGCCTCCCGCCAGTTCCTGGTACCCGGCCACCAGGTCGAGGTCGTGGGCAACTGGGACACCACCGGCCTGTGCGGCAGCGGCAGCAGCGACTACACGATCACCGACGTGTTCGTACCGGAGGAGCACACCTACACCTTCTACAAGCCCAAGGGGCGCCCCAGCCCGCTCGCCCAGCCCGATTCCTTCATGCGCAGCCTGTGCGCCGTACCGCTCGGGGTGGCCCGCGCCGCGCTGGACCACACCCGGGAGACGGTGCTGGGCCGCACGGACCGGATGACCGACACCGCCTGGGCGGACATGTTCCGGGTGCAGGTCGCCCTCGCGGAGTGCGAGGCGGACTTCAACGCCACCCGCAGCGGCGTCTACGCCAGCTCGCAGCGGCACTGGGAGGTCCTGGCCTCCGGCGGCACCCTGGACGACCTCACTCCCGTCGAGCGGGCCGCCTCCTCCCTGGCGTGGGTCCACGCCTTCCGGACCTCGCGCGCCATCGTCAACCGGCTCTACGACCTGCTCCAGACCTGGTCGATCAACCGGTCCTCGCCGATGGACCGCTGGATGCGCGACACCACGGTCATGTGCCAGCACGTCGCCGCCTCGGACCTGATCCTCGAATCGGCCGGCGCCTACCTGCTGGGCCGGCCGCCCAAATTCCGCATGAGCCTCGGCCTCGTCAGGTAGCAGCACACCACCCGTACCCGAACGACCCGTGAGACCAATCAGCTGGGGGGAAGCACACATGAACACGGTCCGGACTCCGGTCGCCCAGGTACCGGAAACCGCCGCGGAGCTCCTCGCACGCGCGAGGGAACTGGCGCCGCTGCTGCGGGAGCGGTCCGACGAGATCGAACGGGCACGGCGACTGCCCGCGGACGTCGTGGACCTGCTGCGCGGGGCCGGGGTGTTCCGGATGGCCTTCGGACGGGAGTGGGGCGGCCTGGAGCTGACCTCCGTGGAGCAGACCGAGGTCGTGGAGGCGCTCGCCCACGGGGACGCCTCCGCCGCCTGGTGCGCGGTGATGGGGGCGAGCACCGGTGTCTACAGCGCGTTCCTGGAGCCGGCGGTCGCCAAGGAGATGTTCCCCGGCCCGGACCTGGTCACCGCCGGACTGCTCCAGCCCACCGGCCGTGCCGAGCGGGTGCCCGGCGGTTTCCGGCTCAGCGGCCGCTGGTCGTTCGGCAGCGGGATCACCCACGCGGACTGGGTGACCTCGGGGGCGTTCATCTACGAGGACGGCAAGCCGTACGCCAGCCCGGACGGCAGCAACGCGCACGCCTCCCGCCAGTTCCTCGTGCCCCGCGAGCAGGTCGAGATCATCGACAACTGGTACACCACCGGCATGTGCGGCACGGGCAGCTGCGACTACACGATCAGCGACGTCTTCGTGCCGGAAGAGCACACCTTCACCTTCGGCAAGGTCAAGGGCCGCCCGAGCCCGCTCGCCCAGCCCGATTCCTTCACCCGCAGCATGTGCGGGGTGGCACTCGGGGTGGCCCGCGCGGCGCTGGACCACACCCGGGAGACGGCGCTGGGCCGCACCGACCGGATGACCGACACCGCCTGGGCGGACACGTTCCGGGTGCAGGTCGCCCTCGCGGAGTGCGAGGCGGACTTCAACGCCACGCGCAGCGGGGTCTACTCCAGCATGGGGCGGCAATGGGAGGTCCTGGCCGCGGGCGGCACCCCCGACGACCTCACCCCCGTGGAGCGGGCGGCATCACCGCTGGCCTGGGTGCACGCCTTCCGCACCTCGCGCGCGATCGTGAACCGGCTCTACGACCTGCTCCAGACCTGGTCGATCAACCGGTCCTCGCCGATGGACCGCTGGATGCGCGACACCACGGTCATGTGCCAGCACGCCACGGCCCAGGACCGCATCCTCCAGTCGGCCGGCGCCTACCTGCTGGACTCCAAGCCCGAGTTCGGGATCTGCCTCGGCATCGTCAAGTAAGGCACGAGCAACAGGACAAGTACCGGCCACGGGGGAGGAGATCCGATGGGCAGAGGACTCGTACTACTGGTCAATCCCAACAAGGTGCACCCGCCGATCGCGCCCTATGCGCTCGACGTGCTCACCACCTCGTTGGAGGCTGCCGATTTCGAGGTCGAGGTCGTCGACCTCACCTTTCACCGGGAGGACTGGAAGTCGTACCTCTGCGAGTACTTCGCGGGACGCAGCCCCCTGCTCGTCGGGGTCACCATCCGCAACACCGACACCGTCTACGCCTTCGAGCAGCGCCCCTTCGTCGGGGAGCACAAGGAGATCATCACCGAGATCAGGCGGCTCACGGACGCGCCCGTCGTCGGCGGCGGCATCGGCTTCTCCTCGATGCCCTTCGCCCTGGTCGACTACTTCGGCATCGACTACGGCGTCAAGGGCCCCGGTGAGCAGATCCTCTGCGACCTCGCCGACGCCCTGGCCACGGGCCGCGACCCGGGCACGGTCTCCGGCCTCCTGCGCAACACCCCCGAAGGCGTCGTCCGGGTGCCGCCCCCGGCGCTGACCGCCTCCGCGCGGCGTACCCCGTCGGCGCTTCCGGCCGGACAGTTCGAGGACCGGGTCTGGCAGGTGGACCGCTCCGGCACCTATGTGCGCCGCTCCGGCACCCCCCACAAGGTGGACAACCTCCTCTACTACCAGCGCGGCGGGCTCGCCGGCATCCTGACCAAGAACGGCTGCACCTACCGCTGTTCCCACTGCGTGGAGCCCGACGCCAAGGGGACGCGTTTCGGCCGTCGCGACGTCCGCGCCGTGGTCGACGAGATGCAGTCCCTCGCGGCCCAGGGAATCCTCGACCAGCACACCACCGACAGCGAGTTCAACCTGTCCATATCGCACGCGAAGGAGCTGCTGCGCGAGATCGTCCGGCGCAGGCACACCGACCCGGGCAACCCGCTGAACTCCCTGCGCCTGTGGGTCTACTGCCAGCCCTCCCCGTTCGACGAGGAGTTCGCCGAGCTGCTCGCCGCGGCGGGCTGCCGCGGGGTGAACGTCGGATCGGACCACGTGCGCGCCGACATGCTGCGCGACTGGAAGATCACGGAGAGGGGCACCCCGTACTACACCTTCGCCGACACCGAGAAGCTGGTCCGGCTCTGCCACGCCCACGGCATGCTGACCATGGTCGAGGCCCTGTTCGGGATGCCCGGCGAGACACCGCAGACCATGCGGGAGTGCGTCGAGGCGTTCATGGCGCTGGACGCCACCGTGACCGGGTTCTCGCTGGGGCTGAGGCTCTTCCCGTACACCCCGCTCGGCATGTCGCTCGCCCGGCAGTGCGACGGGGTGCGCACCGTGCCGGGGCTGCAGTCCAACACCGCGACCGGGCCGATCGTGCTGAAGCCGCCGGCCAAGTGCTCCGGCCCGGTCGAGTACGAACGGCAGTTCATGTTCGACGAGGCGGGCAACTTCCGCCTGGTCTGCTACTTCTCCCCGGACCTGCTGGAGGACGCGGGCACGCTCGCCGATCCGTCCGGGCGCTGGAGCCGGTCGGTGGAGCTGCTCTGGGACCTGGTCGACCCGGCAGACCACCACCGGGTGATGCTGCCGACGCTGGCAGGCTCCAGCGAGCACGACAACAACTATGCGGACAATCCCTTCCTCACCAGCCTGAGCGGACTGGGGTATACCGGAGCTTTCTGGGCGCATTGGCGTGAGCGGGAAGCCATCCTGCGCCAGGCGAAGGACCTCGGCGCGGTCGGAACGGTCGGAGCGTGATCTGACCTGAATTCAATTCTTGACACGCCCCCGCGGCCTGTCGAAAATGCCTCGAATGCCGATGCCTCCGCGGACGTGATAATCGGAGCGCACGGTGCCTTCCTGCCCGTTGCGGTTCCCCTGATCCCTGCACCATTCTGTTACAGGTCGGTCTGACCACGGTGAATGGCCGAGTTGGGGGGAAGGTATGAATCAGAAAACGGACATCAAGGGGTTACTCTGGCCACTCTCGTCACATTTCGATGTGCGAAGAGACAACACGAGCCGCTGGATCGACGCCGAACTGCCGGGACTGCGCAGACCCCGCACCACGGTAACCGTCGTACTCGCCGACGCCCAGCCCGCGATTCGGCACGGTGTCCGTTCCGTCCTGGAACGGACGGGGGGCATATCGGTCGTCGGCGAAGCCGGCACGGCGGACGAGGTGATCGCGCAGACGTCCCGCTGCGGACCGCACGTGCTGGTCGTCGACCCGCTGATGGACGAATGCTCCGGAACGCGGGTCATCAGCCAGGTCCTGCGGCTCAGACCCGAGACCGGTGTCCTCGTCTTCAGCGCGGCCGACGACGACGAAGCCGTCACCTCCGCCCTCCAGGCCGGCGCACGCGGCTATCTGTTCAAACGGGCCGACGCGGAACAGATCCTGCGCGGCATCCAGGCCGTCGCGGCCGGAGAGGCCATCGTCGACAAGTCGATCGCCAGCCGGCTCGGCACGCTCATGTCCCGGACGGCCGGACGGTACGGCTACCCGTTCCCGCAGCTCACCGACCGGGAACGGGAAGTCCTGGAACGCATCGCCGCCGGAAAGTCGAATGCGGCCATCGCCCGGGAGCTCGTCCTCGCGTCCAAGACCATCAGCAACCGGGTGTCCGTGATATTCGGGAAACTCGGCGTGGCGGACCGGGCGCAGGCCATCGTCATGGCCCGCGACGCGGGTCTCGGGCACGGCTGACCGCCGATTCGTCCCGCACACGGATCGGCGGCAGATTCCCTTTCGGCAGGGAATAGTTCCCCTGTCGAAAGGGAGCCGTCTGCTCCTAGCCTGATCGTCGTCGTCCGTACGGGAATTGCATGACGCCGATCGGAGGGGAACGTTGACGGACCTGGAACAGCCCGACGTGGACATTCGCAAGGCGGAGCCGGAGAATGCGGTCCGGGAACACGGCCTGGATCTCGCGCTCCTCCAGCCGTGGCCGGGCCTGAACGCCCCTTTTCGAGGTGCCTGGTGCATTCTGCGTCCCGGTGACGTGTCCGACACGCACTCCCACCACGAACGCGAGATGTTCATCGCCCTGTCCGGCCGGGGTGAGGTCGTCTGCAACGGACGCCGGCACGCCCTCGCGGCCGGGGACATCGCGCTCATGAAGGCCGGAACGGAGCACCACGTCGTCAACGAGCACGGCGAGGACTTCTCCTACTACGCCATCTGGTGGGGCCGGAGCATGTCGGCCGACTTCCTCGCCGAGGAACTGCGCCGTGACGGCGGGGAACCGACCGGAGCGGAACCGGCCGCGTGATCAACTACGACGGGCGCACCTTCCGCAAGCCCCAGGGCGACGTCCGCACCGTCGCCGTCTACCACCAGCAGGACGACCTCGTCTGGGGCGAGGTCGCCGGCGGCGACGTGCGCCGCGGGTGGACCGTCGGCACCTGCGAGCCGGACGGCACCCTGCGGATGGGCTACACCCTCGTGTTCTCGACCGGTGAGGTGGTCTGCGGACGCACGGTCAACACGCCCGAGCTCGCCGAGGACGGCCGCCTGCGGCTGCGCGAGGTCTGGGAGCGCTACGGCCCGCACGCCGCGACCGGGATCTCCTACATAGAAGAGGTGCAGTGAACCGCGCATCCGAGTCCGACTGGCAGCGCCTGGAGAAGACCGTGACGGGCCGGCTGCTGCGGCCCGGCGCCCCGGATTTCCACGCCTCCAGCGCCCCGTTCAACAAGCGCTTCACCACCACCCCGAGCGGCGTGCTCCGGGCGGCGGACACCTCCGACGTACGCCACGCCCTCGCCTGGGCCCACGACACCGGCACCGGCCTCGTCGTACGCAGCGGCGGGCACAGCTACGCGGGCTACTCCGCCGGCACCGGGCTGGTCCTCGACCTGAGCGCGCTGAACTCCGTGACCGCAGACGGCTCCACCGGCCTCGTCACCGCCGCGGGCGGCGCCCGGATGGCCGACCTCTACGCCGCCCTCCAGCCCCACGAGATGGCCTTCGCCCTGGGGAACGGAGCCTCGGTCGGCATCGCCGGCCTCACCCTCGGCGGAGGCTCCTCCTCCACCTCCCGCAAGCTCGGTCTGACCGCCGACGCCCTCGTCCGCACCACCCTCATGACGGCCGACGGGCAGCTGCTGACCTGCGACGCCGAGGAGAACCCGGACCTGTACTGGGCCTGCCGCGGCGGCGGCGGCGGGAACTTCGGCATCAACCTGTCCTTCACCTTCCAGGCGACCCCGGTGGCGGACGTGTCCACCTGCCTGCTGCTGTGGGACGGCGCGGACGCCCCCGAGGTGTTCTCCCTGATGCAGGAGATCACCCGGGACGCCCCGGACGAGCTGTCAGTCCGGCTCGGAGTCAGCGCCGCCGGGACCGATCCGGTGGTCTCGGCCGTCGGACTGCACCTCGGCCCCGCGAGCGAACTGCGCGAACTCCTCGCCCCGCTCCTCGCGGCGACCCGCCCGGTCCGCCAGGACATCGCCGACCGCACGTTCTGGGAGGCCAAGGACTACCTCCTGCACGAGACCTCGGCCGGCGCGTTCGCCGTGCGCACCGGCTTCGCCGGCCGGCCCCTGCCCGCCGAGGCGGTCGCCACCGTCCTTGCCTGGCTGGAGCGCCGGCCGGGCAGCGGCAACCCGGACGGCTGCGGCCTGGCCCTGTACACCTGGGGCGGCGCCATCAACCGCGTCGCCCCCGAGGCCACCGCCTTCGTCCACCGGGACGCCCTCGGCCTGGTCAGCCTGGACACCTCCTGGGCCGAGGACGACAGCCCCGCCACCGTGGAGGCCAACCTCGGCTGGCTGGCGGGCCTGCGCGAGGCGATGGCCCCGTACACGGGCGACGGGGCGTACCAGAACTTCATCGACCCGGACCTGCCCGACTGGCGCACCGCGTACTACGGCACCAACTACCCGAGGCTGGTCGAGATCAAGAAACGGTTCGACCCCGACGGCTTCTTCAGCTTCGGTCAGTCCATCGGGTCGTGACGCACCGCCTGCCGGAGAAGCAGCGCGTGCGGAGAACACCGCCTGCGGAGAAACAGCGGATCGGGGGGATTGCACCCCTTCGGGGTGGGCAGACGGCGCTGTGGAGGTTGATAGCCATGGTTCCCCTGCTACTTGTTCTCCTTCTGGTACTGATCCTTTTCGGTGCAGGCTTCGCGGTCAAGATCCTGTGGTGGATCGCTCTCGCCGTCCTGGTCTTGTGGCTCATCGGCTTCATTGCCCGCCCGTCGGGCGGCGGCGGCCGCTGGTACCGCTGGTAGTCCGCCCTCAGGGCCTGCGTGCGACCGGCCCCCGTCCCATCCGGGTGCGGGGGCCCGTTGCATGCCGCCGGCACGCCCCGGCCGGTGAATTGCCGCCCCCTGACGGGGTAGGCGACGTGTGGATGCCGGGGCAGGCAGGAGACGCGACGATGACGACGGTGCAACGTCTCCCGGTTCGGGCGGGCGGTGAGCCATGAGCCAGGAGATCCGCAGACTGCTCCTCGACGCCGGGAGCCCGGGCGTCGTCACCCGCTGTCGCGACTTCACCCGCCAGGCCCTCGCGGACTGGCACTGGCTCCCCGCGAGCGCCGGTGAGTCCCGGGCCGCAGCGCCCGGCGCCGGAAGCCCCGAGGCCGGGGGCGAGGGCGCCGGGAGCGAGGACGCCGGGAGCGACGACGCGGGGCGCGAAGAAGGCGCCGAGGCCGCCGAGGACGTCCTGCTCATGGTCTCCGAGCTCGTCAGCAACGCCTGTCTGCACGCGGGCGGCCCCCGCGAACTGGTCCTGGACCACGACTCCGGCCGCCTGCGCATGGAGGTCGGGGACGCCAGCCCCGTCGGCCCCCGGCTCAAGTCGGCCGCCGACCCGGCCCTGCCGGGAGGGCACGGCCTGGTGGTCCTGGCGCGGCTCTCCCGCACCTGGGGGTGGGAGCCCTACACCGACGGCCGGGCGGGCAAGAAGGTGTGGGCCGAAGTACCCGCACCGCCAACCCGCCGGCCGCGCCCCCCGCAGCCGCCTCCGGTCAGCGGTCTTCGAGAAGGCTCGTCCGCAGGCCGGCGAGCGTCCGGCTGAGCAGCCGCGAGACGTGCATCTGGGACAGCCCCAGCCGGTCGCCGATCTCGGACTGGGTCAGCTCCTGGCCGAAGCGCAGGGACAGCAGGGTCCGCTCGCGCTCGGGCAGCCCCGCCAGGATCGGCTTGAGGGACTCCAGGCACTCGATCCGGTCGTAGGCGGTCTCCTCCTCGCCGAGCGAGGGCCGGTCGGCGTACGCGCCGCGGTCGCCCTCCTCCTGCGCCGGGGCGTCCAGGGAGCGCGCCGAGTACGCGTGCGCGGCCTTCTGCCCCTCAGCGAGCTCCTCGGCCGTGACCTGGAGGTGCCCGGCGAGCTCGGCGTCCGTGGGCTCGCGGCCCAGGTCCTGCTCCAGGGCGTCGTGGGCCTTCGCCGCGTCGATCCGGAGCTCCTGGAGCCTGCGCGGCACCTTCACGGCCCAGCTGGTGTCACGGAAGAACCGCTTGATCTCGCCCACGATCGTGGGCATGGCGAAGGTCGTGAACTCGACCCCGCGCCCCGGGTCGAACCGGTTGATGGCCTTGATCAGGCCGATCGTCCCGACCTGGACGATGTCCTCCATGGGCTCGCTGCGGCCGCGGAAGCGGCGGGCGGCATACTTCACCAGGCTGAGATTGAGCTCGACGAGGGTGTTGCGGACGTACGAGTACTCGGCGCTGCCCTCGTCCAGGGCCCGCAGCCGGCGGAACAGCGCCCCCGACAGCGACCGGGCCTCGTCCGTGCTCACGCTGAGCGTGTCCTGCGGAATGCCCTCGGTGACCTCTGTGTGCAGCATGTCGGCTCCTCCGACGGATGGTCGCGCCGCAGGTGTGCGGGCACGGCCGTCTCGTGAGCTGTCCTGAGGGATATACCCGCCCGGACCGGATACGAAGCGGACCGGTGTGCGCCGAGCGCAGCGCGGCAGGTCAGAGCGGCAGCTCAGGGCGGCGGCGAAGAGCGCAGCGCCTGCCGGACCGACCAGAGCACCGACACCAGCGGCACCGCCACCACCGCGCCCAGCACGCCCGCGGAGATCGCCCCCGCCACCACCGACAGCGCGACCACCACCGGATGCAGCCGCACCGCCCAGCTCATCAGCAGAGGGTGCAGCAGATGGCCCTCGATCTGGCCGATCACCACGATCAGCACCACCACGAGCCCGGCGATCAGCGGCCCCTTGGCCGCCAGGGCGACCAGCACGGCCACGGCGAGGGCCACCGGGGAGCCGATGAGCGGCACGAACGCGGCGAAGAACTCCAGCAGCGCGAGCGGCACCGCCAGCGGCACGCCCAGGGCGAAGAGGGCGATCCCCACGAGGATCGCGTTGGTCCCCGCGACGAGCACGATGCCGTGCGTGTACCCCGTGAAGGTCCGCCAGGCCGCCCGCCCGGCGACCGAAAGGCGGCCCTGCAGGCTCCGGGGGAACTGGGAGCAGACCCAGCCCCACTGCCGCTCACCCGAATGGATGAAGAAGACGGAGCAGAACAGGGCCAGTACCGCGACCGTGAGCGCCTGCACCAGCCGCCCGGCTCCGCTGACCGCGGTGCTGAGCAGCGCCGCGCGGTGGCTGGAGAGGTAGTCCCCGATCCGGGCCTGCAGGTCGTGGAGCGCGTTCGGGCTCAGCCGCAGGGGCGGCCGCTCCAGCAGTGGCTCCAGGCGCTCCAGCCCCGCCCGGAACTCCGCGACCAGCGAATTCCACTCCGCGGCCACCGTCTCGCCGACGAAGGCCAGCGCGCCCAGCAGCACCACGATGCTGCCGAGCAGCGAGCAGGCCACGGCGAGCCCCCGCGGGATCCACCGCGCCAGCAGACCGGTCAGCGGCCGCAGCAGGGCCGTGAAGACGAGACCGAGGAAGACCGCCACCCCGACCTCGTGGAACCGGCCGAGGACCATGAACACCGTGTAGACGACGGCGCCGACCACCAGCAGCCGCCACGCGTAGTCCGAGACCGTGCGCAGCAGCGGCGACACGGACGGCAGGTACGGCCGCAGCACCGGCCGTCCGGGGGTGCGGCGCACCCCGCGGGCAGGGCGGGTCCCCGCCCGGCGCGCCGGGCGCCCCGCGGATCGCCTGGTCATGTGGTGCCGCCTCTGCCGATGGCCACCTGCCCGGTGGACGGGAGTCCCGATGGAGGGAGGGAGTACTTCCCTACGAGGTCCCACGCGGGGCCGCCCGCACCACGCCTCCGGCGCCGGATTCGCCCGAAGGTGTCCTGTTCCGCGGCCCGTGCCAGAGTGGTGCCAGAGTGGACACGGAGGCTCCATGGACGAAGCGCGACAGGGCCCCGGACTCAGCGAGGAGGGGCTGAGGCGGCTCCTGGACGGTCTGACGGCGGTCCGCGACGGCGACTTCACCACCCGCCTGCCGGAGGGCCCCGAAGGCCTGCTCGGCGAGATCGCCGCGGTCTACAACGGCATGGTCGACCAGCTGTCACTGGTGACCTCCGAGGTCACCCGGGTCGCCCGCGAGGTCGGCGGCCAGGGCCTGCTCGGCGGACACGCCCGCGTGCACCGGGTGAGCGGCATCTGGCAGGAGCTCGCCACCGGCGTCAACACCATGGCCGACAACCTCACCTCGCAGGTCCGCTCGATCGCCCAGGTCGCCACGGCCGTCGCCAACGGCGACCTCACCCGCAAGATCCGGGTCGACGCCCGCGGCGAAATCCTCGAACTGAGCGAGACGATCAACACCATGGTCGACCGCCTGTCCTCCTTCGCCGAGGAGGTGACCCGGGTCGCGCGCGAGGTCGGCACGGAAGGGAAGCTCGGCGGCCAGGCCACCGTCCAGGGCGTCTCCGGCACCTGGAAGGACCTCACCGACAACGTCAACTCCATGGCCGACAACCTGACCAACCAGGTGCGCAACATCGCGCAGGTCACCACGGCCGTGGCCGGCGGCGACCTGACCCGCAAGATCGACGTCTCGGCCCGCGGGGAGATCCTGGAGCTGAAGACCACCATCAACACGATGGTCGACCAGCTCTCCTCCTTCGCCGCCGAGGTAACCCGGGTAGCGCGCGAAGTCGGCAGCGAGGGCCGGCTCGGCGGCCAGGCCGAGGTCGAGGGCGTGTCCGGCACCTGGAAGCGGCTCACCGAGAACGTCAACGAGCTCGCCGGAAACCTGACCCGCCAGGTACGGGCCATCGCAGAGGTCACGAGCGCGGTCGCCGAGGGCGACCTCACCCGCTCCATCACCGTGGAGGCGCCGGGTGAGGTCGGCGACCTCAAGGACAACATCAACGCGATGGTGGAGTCCCTGCGCGTGACCACCCGCGCCAACCAGGAGCAGGACTGGCTCAAGACCAACCTCGCCCGGGTCTCGGGCCTGCTGCAGAGCACCCGCGACCTGACCACCCTCACCCGGCTGGTCATGACCGAGGTGCCGCCGCTGGTGGCCGCCCAGTACGGCGCGTTCTTCCTCGCCGAGCACGACGAGGCGGGCGGCCACCTGGTGATGACGGCCTCGTACGGAACGCCCGACGATCCGTCCTCACCGCCCCGCCGGTTCCGCTTCGGCCAGTCCCTGGTCGGCCAGGCGGCCGGCAGCCGGCGCGCCCTGCAGGTCGACCGGCTGCCGCCCGGATACGCCACGATCGCCTCCGGCGCCGGAGCCGCCGAGCCGGCCGTGCTCCTCGTGCTGCCGATCGTGGTCGAGGACCAGGTGCTGGGCGCCGTCGAACTGGCCGCGCTCACCCCCTTCACGGCGATCCACCGCGACTTCCTCGACCAGTTCACCGAGGCCGTCGGCGTCAGCGTGAGCGCCCTGATCGCCAACGCCCGTACCGACGAGCTGCTGGAGCGCTCGCAGAGCCTGACCGCCGAGCTGCGCACCCGCTCCCAAGAACTCCAGGCCCGTCAGGAGGCAGCGCTCCAACGCAGAACTGGAGGAGAAGGCCGCCCAGCTGGCCGACCGCAACCAGGACATCGAGCGCAAGAACCTGGAGATCGAGCAGGCCCGGCAGGAGCTGGAGGTCAGGGCCCAGCAGCTGTCCCGTACGTCCATGTACAAGTCCGAGTTCCTGGCGAACATGAGCCACGAGCTGCGCACCCCCCTCAACAGCCTGCTGATCCTGGCCCAGTTGCTCGCCCGCAACCCCGACGGGAACCTCACCGACAAGCAGGTGGACTACGCCGAGGTGATCCACTCCGCCGGCTCCGACCTGCTCCAGCTGATCAACGACATCCTCGACCTGTCCAAGGTCGAGGCGGGCAAGATGGACCTGCACCCCGAGTCCTTCACGCTGCGCCGGCTGCTGGAGTCCCTCGAATCGACCTTCCAGCCGGTCGCGGCCGCCCGGGGGCTGGAGTTCCGGGTCCTGACCGGGAGCGGCCTGCCGGAGGCGCTCTTCACCGACCAGGCGCGGCTGCGCCAGGTGCTGCGCAACCTGATCGCCAACGCCCTGAAGTTCACCGAAGAAGGCCACGTCGAGCTGCGCGTGGACGCGGCGGCGGAGCAGGAGATCCCGGCCGCCGTGCGGTCCGGCGGGGAGGGTGTCCTCGCCTTCCGGGTGGCCGACACCGGCATCGGGATCCCCGAGGACCGCCTGGAGATCGTCTTCGGCGCCTTCCAGCAGGGCGACGGCACCACCAGCCGCCGCTACGGGGGCACCGGGCTGGGCCTGTCGATCAGCCGCGAGGTGGCCCTGCTCCTGGGCGGCGCGATCGACGTCCGCTCGACTCCGGGCGAAGGCAGCGTGTTCACCCTCTTCCTGCCGCTGGGGGCCGCCGAGCGGACGGCGGCGGCCACCGGGCCGGAGCCGTCCGCACCGTCGCCGTCCGAAGCCGCGGACCTGCCCGCCCCGGCTGCCGGGACCCCGGCGCAGTCGCCGCCGACCGGGCCCACCGTGCTCATCGTGGACGACGACGCCCGCAACGTCTTCGCCCTCACCGAGATCCTGGAGCGGGAGGGGATGCACGTCCTGCGGGCCGAGGACGGCCGGTCCGGCCTGGAACTGCTGTCCGAACACGACGAGGTGGACCTGGTCCTGATGGACGTGATGATGGCGGGCATGGACGGCTACGCCGCCACCGCGGCCATCCGCGCCCTGCCCGGCTACACGCGTGTCCCCATCGTCGCCGTCACCGCCCAGGCCATGCCGGGCGACCGGGAGAAGGCCCTCGCGGCCGGAGCGGACGACTACGTCACCAAGCCGGTCGACGCCGACGACCTCGCCGCCCGCATCCACACCTGGCTGGGGTGAGCCCGCCGCGCGGACGGGGCCCCTCGCCGGGCGTCACTCCACCACCCGTACCAGCACGAGGCTCGTGTCGTCGTCGGTGTTCTGCCGGGTCCCGGTGAGCAGCCGGTCGGCCTGCTCCTCGATCCCGGCGTCCGCGAGCTGCTCCACCGCCGCCATCAGCAGCGCCACGCCCTCGTCCAGCGGGCTGTGCCGGCGCTCGACGAGCCCGTCCGTGTACAGCACCAGCAGGTCCCCGGGGCGCAGCGCGGTCGCCGTCTCCGTGTACGAAACCGAAGGCACCGCCCCGAGCAGGACGTCGTGCGGCGGTTCCAGCCGGGACGCCCGGCCCTCCCGCAGCAGGACCAGCGGCGGGTGTCCGGCGCTGGCCCAGCGCAGCACCCGTTCGCGCGGCTCGTACAGGGCACAGACGGCGGTCGCCGTCGGATGGCCGGGCGCGGCCAGTGCGACGTCGTTGAGCCAGCTCATCAGCTGCGCCGCCCCGGCGCCGGTGAACGCCAGCCCGCGCAGCGCGTTGCGCAGCGCCACCATGGCCGTCGCCGACTCGATGCCGTGTCCCGCGATGTCGCCGACCGCCAGCAGCACCCGGCCGCCGCCCAGGTGCAGTACGTCGTACCAGTCGCCCCCCACCATGTAGTCCTGTGCCGCGGGCCGGTAGCGGGCGCCGGCCAGCAGCCCGGGCAGGCTGAGCGAGTCCGGCACCTCGGGCACGATGGCCTGCTGGAGCTGGCGGACGAACTGCCGGCGCGCCGCCGCCTGCGCCTCCATGGCCGTCAGCTGGTCGAAGCTGGCCCCGAGGGCCAGCTCGGTGCGGTACCGGTCGGAGACGTCCTGGAAGACGCCGGTCACCGCGACCGTGACGGCCCCCTTGAGCAGCGGCTCGGCGCTGATCCGCACATGGCGCAGCCCGCCGTCCCCGCGTACGACCCGGACCAGGGCCTGCGCCCCCTCCTGATGCACGGTCAGCCGCTCCAGGAGCCGGGACATGCCGTCCTTGTCGTCGGGGTGGATACGGGGCATCAGGTCCCACAGCGGGACGGGCGGTGCGTCCCGCTCCACGCCGAAGACCTCGTACGCCCGCTCGGTCCACCGCGAGACCCCGGAGACGAGGTCCTCCTCGAACAGCGCCAGCAGGTCGAGCCGGTCGAGGGCGCGGGGCAGCAGCCGGGAGGGGTCGTCGGAGGGATGCCACAGGACCACGCACCGCCCCGGCCCCAGCGGCAGCGCCCGTACGTCGACCAGCGCGGCCCCGTCCCGGCCGGACAGCCGGTCCGCCCGGCGCGGAGCGGCGGCCGCCCGGGCCTGCTCCACGAGCCGGGCCAGCTCCGCGCAGTGCGCGGGCAGCACCTCGGCCAGCACCCGTCCGACGGGCCGCGGCACCTCGGCGAGCTGCCGCGCGGCCACCGGATTGGCATGGCCGACGGACCAGTCGGGTGCCCCCTCGGGGCGCAGCAGGACGAGCGCCGCTTCGCCCAGGCAGTCCAGCAGGGCGCCCAGCGCGCTCGCGCCGCCGGGGCCCTCCGGATCCGGGTCCGCGTCCAGCACCACGGCCGCCGTGTCGGCGACGGCCTCCACCGTGCGCACCACCGGCGGATCGAACACCGCCGGTCCGGGCCAGCACACCAGCAGCACCCCGGCGACCGATCCCTTGCGGCGCAGCGGCAGGACGGCCCGCCCGGCGTCGGGGGCAGGGCCGGGCAGGGGGTGGTCGGGCGGCGGCCCGTCGGGCAGCCAGCGGGCCTCCCCGTGGTCGAGGGCGGCCCGCAGGGGCCCGCCCAGCTGCGGCAGCAGCCACTGCCAGTGCGTGGACGCGAGGACGCTGCCGCCGGCCTGGGCGGCGAGCTGGAGGCAGTCGGTGGCGGTCCGCCGCCACAGCCACACCTCCCGTACGCCGAGGTGGCCGAGCCCGGCGTCCAGCAGGGCCGCGGCGGCCTGCCCGGCGGTCGTGGCCGCGGCCACGGCGGCGTCGGTCCGCCGCAAGCGGCGCGGTGCGGCCGGATCCGCCCCGGCGACGGAGGGGGTTCCGGCGGCGGCGTTCACGACGTCCGCGGCCACGTCGGGAGTTCCCAGCCCCGTCTGCGCGACGAGGCGGCGCAGGTGGTCGGCGGCGTCGGCCGGCGGCACGGAGAGCTGGGCGACCAGGACCCCCGTCGCGAGATCCAGCAGATGGCGGTCGGCGCAGTCGGCCTGGAGTTCCGCGAGCTCCGCGGTCAGGGCGCGCACCGCACGCAGGAGGGCTCCGGGATCGGTGCCGGACGCAGGGTCCGGCTCGCCGACGGGCTCGTCCATGTCGCCTCCGGGAGGGAGGCCGGGAGCCCTGAACGGCCCCGACTCAAGGCATAAAGAGATTATAAAAACGGTCAAAGGCTTTGAAAGTGATTCTACTCGGGCATTTCTCCCTCGTGCAGTACGTGCGCTGCCCCCGGCCTGCTTGAGGCGAACCCCTCCGGGCAGGCGCAGGGCCTACGGAAACCCGTACGTGACACGTCCCCATCCGGAAGGAAGTGACCCTGGTGCGCATCGCGTTCCTGACGGCGCCGGAAGGCGTCGAGGAGATCGAACTCACCGAACCCTGGAAGGCCGCCACGGAAGCCGGGTGGAACCCGCAGCTGGTCTCGACCCGCGCGGGTCAGGTGCAGGCCTTCCACCACCTCGACAAGGCGGGGCGCTTCACCGTCGACCACGTCCTGGGCGGGGACACGGCCGACGCCTTCGACGCCCTCGTTTTGCCCGGCGGCGTCGCGAACCCGGACGCCCTGCGGATGGACGAACAGGCCGTGGGTTTCGTCCGCTCCTTCTTCGAGGCGGGCAAACCCGTCGCGGCGATCTGCCACGCCCCGTGGACGCTGGTCGAGGCCGACGTCGTACGCGGCCGGACGCTGACCTCGTGGCCCAGCCTGCGGACCGACATCCGCAACGCGGGCGGCACCTGGGTGGACGAACAGGTCCACGTGAGCCACGAAGGACCCTCCACCCTGGTCACCAGCCGCAAGCCGGACGACCTGGACGCTTTCTGCACGGCGTTCGTCAAGGAGTTCGGCGGCTGACCGGGCTGCGGCACGGTACACGCCCAGCGGCATAAGGAGCCGTCGGACATGATCACTGTCGGGGTTGAGGAAGAGTACGTGCTGGTGGATCCCACCACTTTCCTGCCCCTCCCGCGGGCGGAGGAGGTGCGTGCCGCGGCCGGCCTCGGCTCGTGGGCGGACGAGGGGGAGGTGCAGAACGAACTCCTGCAGGCCCAGGTCGAGGTCGCGACCCCCATCTGCACCGACCTGGAGGAGGTCGGCGGCCACCTGCTGCGGCTGCGGCACGCGGTCGGAGCAGCCGCCGAGGACAGCGGATGCCGGATCGCGGCCTCCGCCACGGCCCCGCTGAAAGACGTGGAGCCGGTCCCGGTCACGCAGAAGCTGCGCTACCTGAAGATGCGCGAGGAGGCCCGCCGGCTGGTCGACGAACAACTGATCAACGGCATGCACGTGCACGTGGCCGTGCCCGACCGGGAGATGGGCGTGGCGGTCCTGAACCGGCTGCGTGTCTGGCTCCCGACGCTGCTGGCCATGTCGGCGAACTCGCCGCTGTGGGACGGGCACGACACCGGATTCGCGAGCTGGCGCACCATCGTCTTCGGACGCTGGCCGGTCAGCGGTCCGCCGCCGTGCTTCACCGGCCTCGCCGACTACGAGCAGCGCGCCGACGCGCTGCTGGAGTCCGGCGTGATCGCCGACCGGGGCCAGCTGTACTGGCAGGCACGGCTGTCCGAGCGGTATCCCACGGTGGAGGTGCGCTGCCTCGACGTGCAGCTGGAGGCGACCGACGCGGTCCTGCTCGCCGGGATCGCCCGCGCCCTGGTCAGCACGGCGATCGCCGAGGAGAAGGCCGGGGCCCCGCCGGTCGTGTGCAGCCCCGAACTGCTGCAGGCGGCGAACTGGCACGCGGCCCGGCACGGCCTGAACAGCACCCTCGTCGACCCCGACGGGCGCAGCCGCAGCGCCGGAGACGTGCTGTGCATGCTGATGCGGCACATCGGCCCCGCCCTGGAGGAGGCGGGGGACCAGCGCGAGGTGGGCGCCCTGCTCCACCGGCTCCTCCAGCAGGGCACCCCGGCGGACCGCCAGCGCCGCGCCCTCGCGGACGGGGGCATGCCGGGGCTGTGCAGTCTGATCACGGCGGAGGCGGCCACGCGCTGAGGCCTGCTCCCCGCGCTCTTGGCACACGTCAACCCCGGGACGACAATCGAAACGTCGCCTCGGGGGTGACCCGGAGCCGGAGGACCTCATGCCACAGGACCAGGCGAAGAACCAGGACCAGGACCAGGACCCGCCGGCAGGCGCCCGCCGGGCGCCCCGCGCCCCGGCCTTCCCGCCCGCGGAGGCCTTCCCGCCCGCTGAGTCCTTCCCGCCCGCGGAGGCCGCCTCCGCGCCTCCCGGCCCCGCCTCCCCGCTCGCCGCCGCGGCCGCCCTCGCCGTCATCGAACAGGCGGTCCGGACGGCGCAGGGTCCCGTCCCGACCGCGCCCGGCGGCTCGGCCGCAGCATCCGCGGCGGCCCGGCCGGCGGCCGGTGCCGGGGGCGCTCCCGCCGGCGGTACGACCGGCTCCGGCCCGGAGCAGGCCCTCGCCTCGCTCCTGCTGCTGCGGCAGCTCCGCGAGCAGCTCGCCGGCTGGGAGAGCGGCCTGATCGAGGCGGCCCGCGAGGAGGGGGCCAGCTGGGCCCAGCTCGCGGCGCCGCTCGGCGTCGCCAGCCGGCAGGCCGCCGAACGGCGCTATCTGCGGCTGCGCCCCGGCGCGGCCGACACCACCGGCGAGCAGCGCATCCAGGCCGTCCGCGACCGGCGCGCAGCCGACCGCTCGGTCACCGCATGGGCCCGCGCCAACGCCGCCGGGCTGCGCCGGCTGGCCGGTCAGATCACCGCGCTCACCGACCTCCCCGCCACCGCCGAACGGCAGCTGAGCGACCTCAACCGGGCGCTGGCGGAGGACGACGCCGCACGCCTCGTCGAACCGCTCGCCGACACCCGCCCCCATCTGCGGGCCGAGCACGCGGAACTCGCCGACCGCATCGACGCCATGAGCCGCCATACCCGCCGGCTCCGTCACGACAGCGACGAGCGGCGCCGCGACGTCTGAACCGCCCGGGCCCGACCGCCGTCGCACCCTCTTCCGGCAGGTCCCGGGTTCCGGCGTACGGGCCGGGCCGCAGCCCTCAGCGGCGCGCCGCCCGGTGGCGAGCCGCCCCAGCCTGTAGGGCAGGGGGTACAGGCGAGGTTCTGGAGGACGGATGACGTCAGTGGACCGCTCACCGCAGCAGGCGCCGGCCGCCGATCACGCCGAACGGCGCAGCGAGCGGCGGGTCGGCCAGGGCGCTACGGTACTGCGCTGGCTCTCGACCACCGACCACAAGGTGATCGGCAACCTCTACCTCGTGACGGCGTTCGCCTTCTTCCTCTTCGGCGGGCTGCTGGCCCTGCTCATGCGGGCCGAACTGGCCCGCCCGGGAACGCAGCTGGTGTCCCACCAGCAGTACAACGAGCTGTTCACCCTCCACGGGACGATCATGATGCTGCTGTTCGCCACCCCGACCTTCACGGGCTTCGCCAACGCGATCATGCCCTTGCAGATCGGCTCGCCCGACGTGGCCTTCCCCCGGCTCAACGCCTTCACCTACTGGGTCTACCTCTTCGGCGGACTCCTGGTGGTCTCGGGGTTCCTCACCCCCGACGGGGCTGCGCCCTTCGGCTGGTTCGCGTACGCCCCGCTGAACGACGCCGTGCACTCCCCGAATCCGGGATCCGACCTGTGGGTCATGGGACTGGCGGTGTCAGGCCTGAGCACCATCCTCGGCGCGGTCAACTTCATCACGACCATCGTCTGCTTGCGCGCACCGGGCATGACCCTCTTCCGCATGCCCATCTTCACCTGGAACGTCCTCTTCACGTCCATCCTGGCGCTCCTGGCCTTCCCCGTGCTCACGGCCGCCCTGCTCGCCCTGGAGGCGGACCGCAAGCTCGGCGCCCACGTCTTCGACCCCGCCAACGGAGGCGCCCTGCTGTGGCAGCACCTGTTCTGGTTCTTCGGGCATCCGGAGGTCTACATCGTGGCGCTGCCGTTCTTCGGGATCGTCAGCGAGATCCTCCCCGTCTTCAGCCGCAAGCCCCTGTTCGGCTACGCCGCCCTGATCGGCGCCACGATCGCCATCACCGGCCTGTCCGCGACGGTGTGGGCCCACCACATGTTCGCGACGGGAGCCGTGCTGCTGCCGTTCTTCTCGCTCCTCTCCTTTCTGATCGCCGTCCCGACGGGCGTGAAGTTCTTCAACTGGATCGGCACGATGTGGAACGGGTCGATCTCCTTCGAGACGCCGATGCTGTGGTCCATCGGCTTCCTCGTCACCTTCCTCCTCGGCGGTCTGACGGGCGTCGTCGTGGCCTCCCCGCCGATGGACTTCCATCTGACGGACAGCTATTTCGTCGTCGCCCACCTGCACTACGTCCTCTTCGGCACGATCGTCTTCGCCACCTTCGCCGGCTTCTACTTCTGGTGGCCCAAGCTCACCGGCCGGATGCTGGACGAACGCCTGGGGAAGATCCACTTCTGGACGCTGTTCACCGGATTCCAGACCACCTTCCTCGTCCAGCACTGGCTCGGCGAGGCGGGCATGCCCCGCCGGTACGCCGACTACCTGGCCGCGGACGGCTTCACCACCCTCAACACCGTCTCCAGCATCGGGGCGTTCCTGCTGGGCCTGTCGACGCTGCCCTTCCTCTACAACGTCTGGAAGACCGCGCGGTACGGCGAGCGCGCCACCGCCGACGACCCGTGGGGCTGGGGCCGCTCGCTGGAATGGGCGACCGGCTGCCCGCCGCCCCGGCACAACTTCCACGCCCTGCCCCGCATCCGCTCCGAGTCCCCGGCCTTCGACCTGCACCACCCGGAGGTGACCCGTGAAGGGTGAAGCCTGGCTCTTCACCGGTACGGCCCTGTTCTTCGCGGCCACCACGCTCGTCTACGCCGCGTTCTCCCTGGAGCCCGCCGGGACCGCGGCCCTGGGCGTCTCCTTCCTCATGTCGAGCCTGGTCGCCGCCTTCTTCTGGCGGCAGTACGGACGCGGCGGGCAGCGGCCGGAGGACCGCAAGGCCGCGGAGGTGCGGGACGCGGGCGGGCGGCGGGGCTTCTTCCCCGCCCGCAGCTACTTCCCGGTGATGGCGGCCGCGGGGAGCGCGCTCATCGGCCTGGGCGTGGTGCAGGGGTTGTGGATCTGCCTCATCGGAGCCGGTGTCCTGCTGCCCGCCGTCCTCGGCTTCTCCTTCCAGAACCTCGACCACCCGGAGTAGTCGTGGGCAGCCGCCCGGCATCCGCCCCGCTCAGTCGTCCTGACCGGGCGGCCCGGGCTGCGCGGGCGGCGCGGGCCGGTCCGGGCCTGCGAGGAGGGCCGCGATCCGCTGCTGCTGCTCGGCGGTCGCGGGAGAAGGGACCCGGTCGCGGTAGTACCAGGAGCTGATCGCCGCCCGCACCCGGCCGGCCGGCCCCCGCAGCCGCCCCCCACCCGCCGCGGCGGGCGGCTCCAGGGGCCGCGGCCGCTCCCGTACGAGCAGGGCGTAGGCCTCCTCGGCGGGCAACGCCAGGTGCTCCGGGTGGAAACCGCCCTCGACGCCCTGGCGCACCAGCCCCGACTCGTCCCCCTCGGCCAGCCGCTCCCGCTCCTGCGCCTGCAGTGCCAGGCACAGCCGCCTCGTCAGCCAGAACACCAGCACCGGCACGGCGAAGAACGCCACGCGCAGCACCCAGGTCACCGCGCCCACCGGCACGTCGAAGACGAACGCGACGATGTCCTGCCCGCCGGCGACGAGCAGCACGCCGTACGCGGAGAGCGCCGCGACCCCCAGGCCCGTGCGCACCGGCCGGTCGCGCGGCCGGTCGCACACGTGCCGCTCGCCCGCGCCGCGCGTGATCCACCGCTCGAAGAAGGGATAGGCGTACAACGCCGTGAACAGCAGGCCGGGCAGCAGCACACCCGTCACCAGCGGGTTCCAGCTCACCGTGTGGCCCGCCGCGCGGGTCTCCACGCCGGGCATGAGCCGCAGCGCCCCCTCCAGGAAGCCGATGTACCAGTCCGGCTGGGACCCGGTGGAGACCAGGTCGGGCCGGTAGGGGCCGTACACCCAGATGGGATTGACCTGCGCCACGCCCCCCAGCACGGCCAGCACGGCGAAGACGCTGAAGAACAGCCCGCCCGACTTGGCCACGTACTGGGGGAAGAACGGCAGCCCCACGACATTGCGGCCGGTCCTGCCGCGCCCCGGCCACTGGGTGTGCTTCAGCACGAACACCAGCAGGACGTGCACGGTGATCAGCGCCAGCAGCAGGCCCGGGACGAGCAGGATGTGCACCGGATACAGCCGGGACACGATGTCCTGCCCGGGGAACTCGCCGCCGAAGGCGAACATGCTCACGTACGTCCCGGCCACCGGCACCGAGAGCATGATCCCCTGGGCGATCCGCAGGCCCGTCCCGGACAGCAGGTCGTCGGGGAGCGAGTAGCCGGCGAACCCCTCCAGCAGGGCCAGCATGAACAGCGTGACCCCGATCGTCCAGTTGGCCTCACGCGGGCGCCGGAAGGCACCGGTGAAGAACACGCGCAGCATGTGCGCCCCGATGGCCGCGACGAACAGGATCGCCGCCCAGTGGTGGATCTGCCGGACCAGCAGCCCGCCGCGCACGTCGAAGCTGATCCTCAGCGTGGAGAGGTACGCCTGGGACATCCGTACCCCGCGCAGCTCCCCGTACGAGCCGCGGTACACCGACTCCGCCATCGAGGGCTCGAAGAAGAAGGTCAGGAACACGCCGGTCAGCAGCAGAACGACGAAGCTGTAGAGCGCCAGCTCGCCGAGCAGGAAGGACCAGTGGTCCGGGAACACCTTGCGCAGCACGCCCCGGGTCGTCTCCACGAGCGGCAGGCGGTCGTCGAGCCACGCCCCGCTCCGCAGGGCCGCATGCCGCGCCCCGGCCTTCGGCTCCCTCTTCCGTTCCGGCCCCAGCACCCGCGTGCACCTCCTGTCTGCGCCCTCGCCACAGGTGGCGGGAGGTCGAGCGAGTCGCCCGGAGTGTGGGTCACGCTACCTAAAGTGATAATTGCGGATCAATGCAGACACGGTGCACATCGCCTGAGGGGCATGATGGAACTGCACCCCCCGCGGGAACCGGGGCACGGGCTGGTCGATGGACGGAGCGTGAGTGGTGGAGATTTCTACGAGGGAGGTCTTCGGCGCCCCGTGCTGGGTCAGCCTGATGGCGCGCGACCTCCTGGGAGCGCAGCAGTTCTACGGAGCGGTCCTCGGCTGGAAGTTCCGGCCGGCCCGCCTGGGGGAGAACTTCACGGTCGCCGTGGTCGAGGGGGTGCCCGTCGCCGGCATCGGGGAACTGGCCGAGGACCTGGCGGTGGCGGCCGCCTGGACCCCGTACTTCGCCGTCGACGACGCCGACGTCGCGGTGGACCGGATCCGCGAGCGCAGCGGCACCATCGCCGTCGGCCCGGTCTCCTTCCCCACCGGCGGCCGGGGCGCGCTGGTGGCCGACCGGGACGGCGCGGCCTTCGGGATCTGGGAGGGCGGGGTATCGGCGGACTGGAGGGTGGGGGTCGGGCCCTCGCCGGCCTGGCTGGAACTGCGGACAAGGGACGCCTTCGAGGCCGCGATCTTCTACGGCGAGGTGCTCGAATGGGCCACCGGCCGCCCCGGCTGCTGCGAGGTCTCCTACGAGGACGCCCAGGTCGTCCTGCGGCAGGCGGGCGAACCCGTCGCCCGCCTGAACGGCGCGGGCGACGACAGCCCGGTCTGCGGCCAGGAGACCACCCGCCCCCGCTGGCACGTGCACTTCCGCGTCGCCGACCTCGACGAGGCGATCGCCGCGGCCGTCGCAGCGGGCGGAACCACCCTCTCCACCATCATCCCGAGCCCCACCGAGCGCTGCGTCACCCTGCGCGACCCCGAAGGGGCCATGTTCATCATCACGGCCGCCCGCACGGACTGAAACCCTGGCCCGGGTGGACCACCGCGCTCGCGGGCCGGGCCGGGGCGGTGTCCGCTCGAAGGGTGACCCCCGCGACCCCGCGCCCCGCCCGCTGCCGGTGGACAGGACTTCCGCCGGCAGCGGGCGCCGCGGTCATGGCCGCGGGCATCCTCTCCGTCGGACTGCACCTGACCGGCCGCGAGGTGCTGTCGCTGACCGCCCTGGTCATCTCCGCCCTGCTGTGGCTCCTCCTCGCCGGCGCCCTCGCCGCCCGCCTCGTGGGCGACCGGGGCCGCTTCCGCGCCGAGGCCGACACCCCGGCCGCCCTCACCGCCGTCGCCGCCACCACGGTGCTCGGAGTCCGGATCTCCCTGCTGGGCTCGCAGACGGCAGCCGCCGTACTGCTGGCGCTGGCCGCGGCCCTGTGGCCCGGGCTGCTGCTCAACGTCGTACGCCGGTGGAAGCGGCGGATGCCCGGAGCGGTGTTCCTCGTCTGCGTGGCCACCCAGGGCCTCGCCGTCCTGGCGGCGGTCCTGGCCGCCGCCCTCCACCAGGACTGGCTCGCCCGGGCCGCCCTGGCCGCCTTCTGCCTCGGCCTGGTGCTCTACGCCGCGGCCCTCGCCCGCTTCGACGTCCGCGAGGTGGTCCGCGGCGCGGGCGACCAGTGGGTGGCGGGCGGGGCGCTGGCCATCTGCGCCCTGGCGGCATCCAAGCTCATCGCGTCCCCGGTGTGGACCGGTGCGGTCCACACGGCCCTGCGCACCGCCACGCTGGTGACGCTGGCCCTGTCCCTCGCCTGGTACGTGCTCCTCCTCGCCGCCGAACTGCGCCTGTGGCGCCCGCACTACGACATCCGGCGGTGGGCGACCGTCTTCCCCCTCGGCATGACGGCCACGGCCTGCCTCTCGGCAGCCGGACCGACCGGCGTGGCCTGGCTCGGCCGACTGGGCGAGGTGCTGCTCTGGATCGCGGTGGCAGCCTGGCTGCTGACCTGCACGGCTTTCCTCGGCACCCGCCGGCCGGCACACCGGCACGGCTAGCCCGTGCCTTCCGGATCAGGCCGCACCGCCTCGCGGCCGGCGGTGCCGGTGCGCCGCGGCGGCCACGCCGAGCAGCAGGACCACCGCCACCGAGAGCGTCCACCGGGGGCCGTGATGCAGGGTCAGCAGGCCACCCGTCAGGGCACCGAGGAAGAGGGCGGCCACCGAGACGAGCCGCCGGAGCGAGGCCCGCCCCCACGGGGCCACCGCCAGGCCCGTGAGGGTCCGGGTGACGACCGTGGTGGTCAGGTCCGGCACCGCGTTGCGGTACGCGACCGCGTTCTGCAGCCCCATGCCGAGCGCGAGCAGCAGCACCACCGCGAGCCGCCCCGCCCCGCCCGTCGTCACGGCGAGGGCCGCGGCCACCAGCCCCGCCTGGGCCGCCACCAGCGGGCCGAACATCCGGGGCGCCGCACGGCCGCCCCGCAGTCGCCGCGCCGCGGCCGCCCCGGCCAGGAAGGCGAGGAACGCCAGCAGCGAGGCGCCCACCGACAGTTCACGGTCCCCGGCGAGCGCGAAGCCCAGGAACGCCACGTTTCCGGTCATATTGGCGACGAACACGTGGTCCATGGCCAGATAGCTCACGGCGTCGACCAGCCCGCTCACGAAGGTGAGCACGACCAGCAGGGGCGGCAGCACCCCGTGCGGCCCGTCCGCGCCCTCCGGCTCCGGCGGGAACAACAGCGCGGCCAGCGGCCGCAGGACCCCGCGCCGGGTGGATCGCATCTCAACGCCTCCTCGGAGCGCGCACGCGCCGGACCCGGAGCAGGGTCCCGCCGCGGCCCCACGTTCCAGGTGACCACCGACTGCGCCGGCCCGCACCCCCTCGCGGTCTGATCGCCGCAGGCACACGCCGACCCCGTCCCGCCATCTGCCGTCCGCCCCTCCGTATCCGCCCGGACCAGGCGTAATTCGGTACCGTGCCGGTCCTCCCACACGTGAGAATGGGGCATCTCGAACCGGGAGGAACCCATGGGCCACCAGGCCTACCTGACGCTGCACGACCTCATACCGCCGCAGGACCTGGCGGCCGCCATCGAGGCCGGGCACGTGGTCCGCAAGCCGCACCCCGAACTGCCGCTGTCCCTCTACTCGTACACGCGGACGGCCCAGTACGAGCACGCCTGGAACCCGGCGACCATGCGCTGCCGCGGACTGGTCGCCGAGGACACCACCGGCGCCGTCGTCGCCCTGCCGCTGCCGAAGTTCTTCAACGTCGGCGAGCACGAGTCCGGCCGGCCCTACGCCCCCGCCCTGCCCGACGAGCCCTTCGAGGTGTACGACAAGGTCGACGGCAGCCTCGCGGTGGTCTTCCACTACGCGGGCCGCTGGCGGGCCGCCACCCGGGGGTCCTTCACCAGCACGCAGGCGGTCTGGGCGCAGCGCCGGCTCGACGGCCGGGACACCTCGGCCCTCCTCCCCGGAGTGACCTACCTCGCGGAGATCCTGTACCCGCAGAACCGCATCGTCGTCGACTACGGCGACCGCCGCGACCTGGTGCTCCTCGCCGCCTTCGGGCCGGACGGCACCGAGGTGGCGCTCACCGCGGCCGCCTCCCACTGGAAGGGCATCGGATCCGTCGTCACCGTCTGGCCGGCCATGCCGCTCGACGAGCTGCTCGCACTGACCGAGTCCAACACCCTGCCCGGCGGCCGCGCCGCCACCGGCACCGACGCCGAGGGCTTCGTCCTGCGGTTCGCCTCCGGAGTGCGCGCCAAGGCCAAGCTGTCCGAGTACGTACGCCTGCACAAGGTGCTCACCGGCGTGACCGAGCGGGACATCTGGCGCACCCACGGCATCCAGCGCTTCACCGGCCTGCCCGCCAAGTCACTGCGGCAGGCCCTCGGCTGCTCGCCCGAGGAGGTCGAAGCGGGCGGAGGCAAGCCGCTCGACGCCCTGCTGGAGCAGGTCCCGGACGAGTTCGACACCTGGGTGCGCGAGGTCATCGCCCGACTGGAGGACGCGGCGGCCCGCCGAGAGCGCGCCATCGACACGGCCTTCGGGGAACTGGCGCACCTGGCCGGCGACCGCGCCGCGTTCGCGCGCGCCGTGCAGGCCGTGCCCGACCGGAACATCCGCGCCGCGATGTTCCTGCGCCTGGACGACCGGCCGACCGGGCTCCTCGTATGGAGGCAGCTGCGGCCGGAGGCGTCCGACCCGTTCACGATCGACGAGGAGAACTGACCCGTGTCCGAAGAGCCCGCCCGCCCCGTCGTCCACGTGATGACGGGGCTGCCCGCCTCCGGCAAGACGACCGCGGCGCGCGCCCTGCAGGCCGAGGCCGGCGGCCGGATGCGCCGCGTCAACCTCGACGACCTCAGGGCCATGCTCGACGCCCCCGACCCGGAGCGGGGCCGTTCCTACCGGCACGAGCAGACCGTGCTGACCGTCCAGGACGCGGCGGTGCGCGCGGCCGTCGAGGACGGCTTCGACGTGGTCGTGGACAACACCCACCTGACCTCGCGGATCCCCAAGCGGCTCAAGGCCGCGGTCGGCGGACTGGCCACCTTCGTCGTGCACGACTTCACGGACGTTCCGGTGGAGGAGTGCCTGCGCCGGGACGCCGCCCGCGAGCGGCCGGTCGGTGAGGAGGTCATCCGCGCCCTGGCCCTGAAGCACGCCAGCGCCAAGAAGGGCGGCTGGCGGCTCACCGCGGAGTGGTTCAACGACCAGCCGGCCGTCGAACCGTACGTGTCCGACCCGGCACTGCCGCCGGCGGTGATGTGCGACATCGACGGCACGCTGGCGCTCACCGGCGACCGCAGCCCGTACGACTTCTCGCGCTGCGAGATCGACGCGCTGAACGAACCGGTGCGCTACGCGCTGGAGGCCTTCCGGCGCGCCGACGGCGACACGATCGTGCTGCTGTCCGGGCGCGGGGAGGAGCACCGTCCGCAGACGGAGGCGTGGCTGCGGCGGCACGCGGTGCCGTACGACGAGCTGTGGATGCGTCCGCTCGGTGACACGCGGCGCGACGACGTGGTCAAGGCCGAACTGTTCGACGCGCACGTGCGCCACCGGTACGCGGTGCGGGTGTCGCTGGACGACCGTGACCGGGTGGTCGCGGTGTGGCGCCGCATGGGACTGCCCACCTGGCAGGTCAACTACGGGGCCTTCTAGCCGAGGGGCCGCCGGGAGCGCAGCCGCGGCCGCCGCCGGGCGTGCCGCCCATACTGGGGGCATGAAGGTGTTGATCGTGGACGGCGCCAATGTCGTCGGATCCGTGCCGGACGGCTGGTGGCGGGACCGGCGCGGTGCGGCCGAGCGGCTGCGCGACCGGCTGGCGCAGCGGGCGGCGTCCCGGGGCTCCCGCCCCGGCGAGGGCGGGAGCGAGGAGATCGTGCTCGTCGTCGAGGGCGCAGCCCGGGGCGTCGAGTCCGTCCCCGGCGTACGGGTGGACCCGGCGCCCGGCAGCGGCGACGACCGGATCGTGGAACTGGCCGCGTCCTTCGCGGACCGCGGCTGCGTGGTGGTCACGGCCGACCGGGAACTGCGCGAGCGCGTTCGGGCGTACGGTGTGGAATGCGTGGGTCCGCGTACCGTACGCCCGGTGGACTGAAGGCTTCAGGCGGTCAGTCGCACCATTCCACGCTCTCCAGGTTCTTGACGTAACGCGCGGAGACCCAGGCCTTCTTGTGCTCGCTGAGGGCGCGGTCCTCCCGGCCCTCCTGCTCGGAGCCGTCCGCGTTCTCGTCCTCGCGGCCGCCCTCCTGCGCCCCGTCCTCCTCGGCCTCGTCCTCCCTGGACTCGTCCTGCTTGCCGCCCTCGTGCTTGCCCCCGTTGGGCTTGCCGCCCTCGTGCTTGCCCTCGTTGTGCTTGCCCCCGCCCTCGTCGTGCTTGCCGCCGTTGTGCTTGCCCTCGTCCTGCTTGGACCCGTCCTCCTCCGACCCGTCTTCCTCTGAGGGGTCTTCCTCGGACGAGTCTTCCTTGGACCCCTTGTCCTTGGAGCCCTTGTCCTTGGACCCCTTGTCCTTGGACTGGTCCTCCTTCGACTCGTCGTCCCGGCCCTCGTCCTCCCGGCCCTCGTCGTCACCGGGCCTGCCTTCGTCGTCGTGCTGCAGGTAGAGGCGGTACCACAGGGTGTTGCCGTCGACCTCTTCGCCGTGCTGCTTGCACACGATGCCGACCTTGTCCTGCGGCTTCAGGTGGCCGACGGCGGACGAGCGGGTGGTCGGCTTGCTGCGGACCGTCAGCGGGCTGCGCGAGACGACCCTGCCGACGGCGTACTCCCGGCCGGAATGGTTGCCGGATGTGTCGTCCGGCTTGAAGAGAACGATCTCCTGGGAATCCGAGCCGCCCCTCGTGTCGTGGTCGTCAGCGACAGCGGCGCCCGCGCCGATCAAGCCGAGCACCAGGCTTCCGGCGGTGAGAGCGAGGATGTTCCTGGTGGGCTTCTGCATGTGCAGGCTCCTCTACGAAGACATCCGCCCGGCCGCGGTCCGTCCGCGGCGCGGGGCGGCAGCCGGCGGCTGCCAGGGACGACTATGGCGAGGACGGGGGCGTGCCGGCCGGGTGACGCACCGCCGTTTAGCCCGAAATGCCTAATATATACATCACGGTGATTCGGGATCGGATCATATGAAGAACGGGCGGTCGGTGCACCCCATCGGGGGACTCCCGCATCCCCCGAGGCTGGCTAGCATTTCTATGAGCGCTTTTTCAGGCAATCCCACATGGGATTTCCTGATCATGCACGTCCGGCGAGGAGGGGTCGAATCATGCAGGTGGGCAACGGCGTGGTGGCGAGCGGCATTCCCGGCGCGGTCTGGGTGAAGAGCAGCGCCAGTGTGGGCAACGGCAACTGCGTGGAACTCGCCGCGCTGGGCGGGGGCGCCGTGGCGGTGCGGAATTCGCGTTTCCCCGACGGTCCGGCGCTGGTCTTCACGGCCGCCGAGATCGAGGCCTTCATCGAGGGCGCAAAGCGCTCGGAATTCGACCGGCTGACCTGAACGAGCCGAAGGCTTGGGCCAAGGCTTGGAGCGGCAGGCGGGCGCGCCTCATTCTGGGACGGACACCCACCCCGGTCATATGGGAGTACTGATGCCTGCCCTCCCCGATCCGCTGCCCGACCCGGTCGCCCCCGTCGTGCCGCTGGGCCAGGATCCGGGACGGGCGGCGGCCGACCGCCTGCTCGGGCAGGAGCTCAGAAGGTGCCGTGAGGCCCGGGGCCTCACCCTGCGCCAGGTCGCCCCGGTCATCCGGGGGTCGGTCTCGAAGATCAGCCGCCTGGAGCGGGGCGAGAGCCCGCCCCGGCCGCGCGACGTGCGCGCCCTCGCCGCGTTCTACGAGGTCGACGCGCAGCAGATGCGGGTGATCGAGCGGCTCCTGGAACACGCGCAGGACGCGGAATGGTACGAGCAGTTCAGCGATGTCACCCCCGGCTTCCTCAAGCGCCTCATCCAGCTGGAGGGCGACGCCGAGGAGATCTGCGTCTACGAGAACCTGGTCGTCCCCGGCATCCTCCAGACCCGCGCCTACGCCCGCCACATGGTCCGCGCCGTCATGCCCAGCGCCGAGCCGGAGGAGGTCGACCGGGTGGTCGAGCTGCGGGCCGAGCGGCAACTGCGCCTGATGGACGGCCCCCTGCCACGGGTGGTCGCCCTCCTGGAGGAGAGCATCCTGCACCGCCGCTGCGGTGACGCGCAGGTGATGCACGAGCAGCTGAAGCACCTGCTGCACGCCGGCGACACCGACAAGGTGAGCATCCGCATCCTGAAGATGAGCCGGGAGTGGGGCGTCACACCCCCGTATCCGATCACGCATCTCAAGTTCAGCAACGGCGAGCAGTCGGAGCTCGCCTACGTGGAGCACATCAACGGGGCGAACTACGTCACGAAGCCCCGGGCCCTCGACGACTACCGCAACGCCCTGAGCAACCTCCGCAACGCGGCGGCGTCCAAGGACGAGAGCATCGACCTGATCCTCAAGGCCCAGCACCGGTTCGGCGACCGGACCGCATCCTAGACGGCCCGGAGCCGGCCGACCCCGCCCCACTCGACCCAGTCCCGGGGACGGTGTGACGCGGGCGGGGGAGTGCTGTCGGGGCGCCAGTCGACCACGTCCACCAGGCCCGGAGCGAGGACGTCCAGTCCGTCGAAGTAGCGGCGGACCTCGTGCGGTTCGCGGACGCGGCCCCAGGTGCCGTGCGTGGTGACGTCCATCAGGCGGGTCACCTCGTCGCGGACGACGGCGTCCTCGCTGACGAGCTGGCAGATCACCATGAAGCTGCCCGGCGGCAGCAGGGCCGCCGTGTTGCGGACCACCGCGGCCGGGTCGTTCTCGTCGTCCGTGTCCTTCAGGCAGTGCAGCACGGAGACGAACAGGGCGGCGATCGGCCGGTCCCAGTCGAGGAACCCGTCCGTCTCCCGCCGGATCTCCGCGGTCCGCCGCATGTCCTTCGACAGGACCAGGGTGCGGCCGTCCTCGTGCAGCGTGGTCTGGGCGTGCGCGAGGACCATGGGATCGTTGTCGATGTACGCCACCCGGCACCGGGGGTCGGCCCGCTGGGCCACCTCGTGCACGTTGTCCTGCGTGGGCAGACCGGAACCGTGGTCGAGGAACTGCCGGATCCCGTACTCCTCGACGAGGATGCGGACGACGCGCTGCAGGAACGCCCGGTTGTTGCGGGCCAGCAGCTGGGTGCTGGGGGCGATCTCCAGGAGCCGGGCACAGGCCTCGCGGTCGCTGGCGTAGTTCTCCACCCCGCCCAGCAGCCAGTCGTACATCCGAGCGACACTCGGGGTGTGCATGTCGATGAGCGGCGACGGTGTCCCGGGGGTCTGCCCTGACTCCATGTGCCCTCCTGGTGGCCCTCGTCAAAGGCCCTGCGGCCGGGGTGGCGGCCCATCGTAGGGAGTGTGGCGGGGGCGTGCCAATCACTCGTACAGGAGTTTCGGCCAAGGCCGGCGCGGGCCGCACCACCCGGGCCACGAAGCCGTGCCCGCCCCCGAACGGGCACGGCCTCGCAGGGGCCCGGCGGGGGCAGGACCGTCGCCGACTCCCGGTCGGCTGAGGAAAATCCAAGCAGGCGGGCGCCGGGGAAGTCGCCCGTCCACGGAGTGAAATCGGCCTCCCCACCGAGGAGGTGTCCCTGTACAACCAGGGTTGTACGCAAGGGCGTTGACGTGCAGCGGTCCGCACCTGCGGCCGTGATGAGGATCCGCGCCGTGCTTCCGGCCGTCGCCCAGACCGTGTACGCCCTCGACTTCCTCTGGATCTCGGCCACCGTGCTGCGAACTGGCCTGATCGGCACGGTTACTGACGGGTCACCGACGGGCTCGCCCACCTCCTGCCGGCCGCCGTGTACCTTCCGCTCGTCCTGCGCCGGCGCTTCCCCGTCGCCGTCCTGATCAGCACGGAGCTCCCTGCGCTCCCGGCGCGTGTCGGCCAGGTGCGATGCCGTCACCTTGGCCGTGCTGCTGTGGGGCACCCGGCTCGCCGAACCGGGCATCGGCCCGCCCGGCGTCGGCTTCGTGACCGTCACCACCGTCGTCTGCCGGGTGACCGCGCTGTCCAGCCGCGCCCAGGCCGTGGTCCTAGCCCACGAGTCCGGTCTCGCCGCCCGCCGGGCCTGACGTCCCCGCCGGCCTGGTGCCCGATCGGCCCTGACAGCGCCTCCACCGGATGCGCGGGTCCTCGTACGCGGCCACAGTGGCCCCATGGGTATCGAAGACTTCGGCGGCGGCCCCGGGGCCCAGCAGACCGGCGTACTGGTCGTCACGACCAACGACGCACCCGGCTACCGGGTCGAACAGGTCATCGGAGAGGTGTTCGGCCTCACCGTGCGCTCCCGCCACCTGGGCAGCCAGATCGGCGCCGGCCTCAAGTCCATGATCGGCGGCGAGCTCAAGGGGCTGACCAAGACCCTGGTGGAGACCCGCAACCAGGCCATGGAACGGCTCATCGAGCACGCCAAGGCCCGCGGCGCCAACGCCGTGCTGATGATGCGCTTCGACGTGACCGACGCCGCCGACGTCGGCACCGAGGTGTGCGCCTACGGGACGGCCGTCGTCCTGGCGCCCGCCTCGGCCTGACACCCGCCTCCCGTAAGTCCAGGACGGCGCTCCGCTTTGTCCATGGGCCTGCCGTGCCGCGGTCCGCAAGCTGACAGGTCGGTGAGCGGACCGCCCGGGCCCCACCAGGAGCCGTGCGGTCTTCCGCCCAGGAAGCGCCGACTCCCGGAGGCCCGATGCGCACCCCCCTCTGGTCCCTGGGGCGCGGCCGCCACCACCGGCACCTTCGCTGACACCACGGCGCAGCAGGACGCCCCGTTCTCGCCCAGGGCGGCCCGGTACGTCAGACTCAGGGCCACGAGCGAGGTGAACGGCAACCCCTGGACCTCGGCAGCCGAGCTCAACATCGGCTGCCTGCCCGGAACATGAGAGGGAGCGAGGCATCGCGATGAGTGGTGGGAAGTCGGCAGCAGAGGTGTTCGACGCACTGGCGGAACGCTACGAGGAGGCGTTCGGGCGGATCCCCGCGCAGCAGGAGGCCCTCGACTGGCTCGCCGCCCGGCTGCCCCGCGGCGCCCGGGTGCTGGACGTGGGCAGCGGCACCGGCCGCCCCACCGCCGAGACGCTGGCGGCGGCCGGCTGCTCGGTCACCGGGATCGACGTCTCGGCCGCGATGGTCGCCCTCGCACGCGAGCGGGTCCCGCAGGCCCGCTTCGAACAGGCGGACGTCCGCACGTACACCCCCGGGGAGGCCTTCGACGCCGTGTGCGCCTTCTTCCCGCTGCTGATCATGGAACAGGCGGAGGTGGCCGCCTCGTTGGAGCGGATGGCCTCCTGGGTCGCACCGGGCGGCCATCTCGTCGTGGCCACGGTGCCGGGCGACATCCGCGACCTCCCCATCGAGTGGATGGGCCACCGGGTCACCGTCAGCAGCCTGTCCGCGCAGGAGTACGGGCAGCGGATCGAGGCGGCCGGCCTGGAACTGCTGCACCGGCACACGAGCCTGTTCCGGCCGGAAGGCGGCCTCGCCGACCCCGAGGAGCACCTCTTCTGCTACGCGCGAAGGCCCTGAGGACAGGGGCCTACCGGCCCGGGCCGCTCACCGACTGCCGGGCACGGAACCGTACGGGCGCCATGCCCACGCGCCGGCTGAACAGCCTGCTGAAGTACGCCGGATCCTCGTACCCGACCCGCCGGGCCACTCCGGCGACCGGCAGGTCGGTACGGGCCGGCAGCTCCTTCGCCCGGCTGAGCCGGATGCCGAGCAGGTACTCCTTGACCCCCTCGCCGGTACTGCGCCGCACCGCCCCGCGCAGCTCCGGCAGCGGGATCCCGAGCCGGGCCGCCCGGACGATCCCGTCCACCACGTGCTCCACCCCGGCCGTCCCGCTCAGCGGCACCAGCGGGCGGTCCGGGGTGACGTAGCCGAGATCGGTGTACGCGTCCACGCCGGTCCCCGTGAAATCCACGAAGCACTCGTCCCCACCAGTCTGCGGATCCGGGCCGTAGTGGTGCTCGACGCCGGGGACCAGCCACAGCGGGGGTTGCCGTACGGGGAACCGCCGTACGGGGACTGCTGGACGAGGGCGTCGCCATCTGCGGATGGTGATCCAGCCGGCCGCGCCCCTCAAGGGGACGTGGGGGCCCGGTCCTGCGCGCCCGGCTCCGGGCGCAGCCGCAGGGCGGCGGCCCGCTGCGGGCGCAGTCCCGTGGCCAGCCCGGCGACCACCACGACCAGTCCCAGCCAGACCGGCATCCCGGGCACCCCGCCGCCCGCCAGAGCGCCGACGGCCGCCGCCGACAGGGGTGCGACGCCGGTCAGCAGCCCGGCGCGTCCCGCGCCGACGGCGGCCACCGTGCGGTACCAGAGCAGGAAGGCCACCGCCGTCACCATGACCGCCAGGTACCCGGCGGCCGCCCACTGGCCCGGGCCGAGGTCGAGCAGATCGGCCGGCCTCTCGGCGAACAGGGCCAGCGTCGCCAGCATCACCGCCCCGAGCCAGACCGCGTGCACCGACACCCCCCACGGGCCGTGGCGGCGCAGCACCGGCACCGCGAGCAGGGTGAACCCCGCCTCGCACGCCAGCGCCAGCCCGGCCCAGGCCACCCCGGCCGCATCGGTGCGCCCCGTGCCCTCGACCAGCACGGCCCCGGCCACCACCAGCACCGCGGCCACCAGGATCCGGCGGCTCGGCCCCCGCCCCTCCAGCAGCGGCCCGACCACCCCGAGGAGGACGGGTACGGAGGCCACCGCCACGGCGATGACTGCCGGTTCGGCGTGCGCCACCCCGCGGACGACGGCCACGTTGAACAGGACCAGGCCGGTGGCCGCGATCCCCGCCAGCCACAGCCACTCGCGGCCGCGCGGCCGCAGGACCGGGACCCGGGCGACCCGGGCGAACGCGAGCAGGAGCAGGGTGGCCGCCAGGTACCGGACGGCCTGGGTGGCGAACAGCGGGGCATGCACCAGGGAGCGGGAGACGGTGACGCTGCCGCCCACCAGCACCATGCCGAGGGTCCCGGGGGCGAGGTCGCGGAGCGCGCGGCGCGGCGAGGACGGGGAGGTGTTCACACCGCTCAGCCTCTGCCAGCATTGGACCCGTGGACAGTGCCGAACGAAGCCGCTCTCAGGGGTCCAAAGCGGAGGATGCCCGGCCCGGTGGTGGTGCCCGCACCGACGGTCCCCGGCGCGGTGGGTCCCCGACCGGTGGATCCGGGTCCGGTCACGCCCGGTCCGGTGGCGCCGGATCAGCATCCGGTGCAGGGTCCGACTTCCTTCAGCTCGACATCGGCCGGGCGCCGGCGGGCGGCCGCACCGACTGGCTGACGGACCGCATCCGTGCGGCCATCGCCGACGGCACCCTCCCGGTCGGCAGCACGCTCCCGGCGGGCCGGGTGCTCGCCGCGGAGCTCCGGGTCTCCCGGGGCCTGGTGACCGAGGTCTACCGGCGGCTCGCCGACTCCGGGCAGGTGGTGGGCCGCGGCCGTGCAGGGACGGTCGTCGTCGCCGCGCCCGTCGTCGCCGCGCCCGTCGTCACCGGGCCCGTGGCGGCCGCCACGCCGCCCGCACCCGCGAGCGCCGGCCGGCCCCCGGCCGACCCGTTCGCACCGCGGGCAGCGGAGGCGCTCGTGGACGCGCTGCGCGCCGTGCCCTGCCGCATCGACCTGTCGCCCGGCGTCCCCGACCTCACCGCCTTCCCGCGTACCGCCTGGCTCCAGGCCGAGCGCCGGGTCCTGGCCGGGCTGACCCCCGCCGACTTCGGCTACGGCAACCCGCAGGGCGCCCCCGCCCTGCGGGCGGCGGTCGCCGGCTGGCTGGCCCGCAACCGGGGCATCCGGGCCGATCCCGACGAGGTGGTCGTCGTCTCCGGGGTCGCCCAGGCGCTCGGCCTGCTCGCGCACGTGCTGCGGGAGGACGGAGTACGCCGGGTGGCCGTGGAGGACCCCGGCTCGCTCGGGGCGCGGCAGCAACTGGAGTACGGGCGGCTGGAGACGGTGCCCGTCCCGGTGGACGCGGCCGGGCTGGACGCCGCCGCACTCCGGGCGAGCGGCGCCGGGGCGGTGCTGCTGACCCCGGCGCACCAGTTCCCCACCGGCGTCGTACTCGACGGGGAGCGCCGCCGTGATGTGCTCGGCTGGGCGGCGGCCGGGGGAGTGGTGATCGAGGACGACTACGACGCCGAGCACCGCTACGACCGCGCGCCCGTCCCGGCGCTGCGCTCCCTGCTGCCCGAGGGCGTCTGTTACGCGGGCAGCGTGTCCAAGCTCCTCGCGCCCGCCCTGCGGCTGGGCTGGCTGCTGGTCCCGCCGAGGCTGCGGGACGCCGTGGTCGCCGCGAAACGCTACGCGGACCTCGGCAGTCCCGTCCTCGCCCAGCTCGTGCTGGCCCGGCTCATGGACTCCGGCGAGCTGGAGCGCCACCTGCGCTTCGTCCGGCGCCGCCACCGCCACCGCCGGGACGCCACCCTGCGCGCGGTGGCCGCGCACCTGCCCGGAGCCCGGGTCCACGGCGCGGCCGCGGGTCTGCACCTGATGGTCACCTTCGACGGGGCCGCCTTCGAGGACACCGTCCTCGCGGCGAAGGCCCTGTCCCTGGGGGTCAAGGCACACCCGCTGTCCTGGCACCGCATCCGCCCCGGCGCCCCCGGCCTGGTCCTGGGCTACGCGGCGGGCCCGCCGAGCGAACTGGAGGAGGGCATCGGACTGCTCGGCGAGGCGCTGCGCCGGACCGTCCCCCGGGGCGCCGGATGACGAACCTTATGCTCAGGGCATGCACCACCAGCCCACCCCCGACGTATCCGTGATCATCGCCGTCTACGACGCGCTGCCGTACCTGGGCGACTGCCTCGAATCCGTCGTGCAGCAGAGCATCGGGATGGAGCGCCTGGAGGTCATCGCGGTCGACGACGGCTCCACCGACGGCAGCGGCGCCGAACTGGAGCGCTACGCCGCCCGCCACCCGCAGCTGCGGGTACTGCACCAGCCGAACTCCGGAGGGCCGGGCGGCCCGCGCAACCGGGCCCTCGACCTGGCCCGCGGCCGGTACGTCTTCGTCCTCGACGCGGACGACCACCTCGGACCCGAGGCGCTGGAACGGCTGGTGGCGATGGCCGATGCCCAGGGCAGCGACGTGGTGCTCGCCCGGCAGGTGGGCCTCGGGCGGACCGTCTCGGAGAAGGCGTACCGGCACGCCGAGGAGGCCGACCTCTACACCTCGGAGGTCTACCGTTCGCTGCACTCGGCCAAGCTGATGCGCCGCCAGGTCCTTGAGGACGGACACCTGCGCTACCCGGAGGACCTCTGGTACGGCGAGGACCAGATCTTCATGACCTCCGTGTACCTGGCCGCGGGCAGGATATCGGTGGTCGGCGACTACGACTGCTACTTCCTGCGCCGCCGCGACGACGGGCGCAACATCACCTCCCGGCCCCGGAACGCCGAGGAGACGGTGGCGCACATCGAGCGCGTCATGGCGCTGGTGGCCGAGCGCGTTCAGGACCCGGTGGGCCGGCGCCGCATGCTCGGCCGGCACTTCCGCAGCCTGCTGAGCACGGCGCTGCGCCCGGCGGTCCTGGCCCGTCACACCGACCCCGGCTACACCGCCGAGGTGTACGGGCGGGCGCGGGCGCTCGTCGAGACGTACTGGACGCCCGACATGGGCGGGGAGCTGGCCCGGATCGACTGGATACGGCTGTACGCCTTCGCCTGCGGGCCGCTCACGGCCTTCGAGCAGCTGGTCGAGTACGACCCGGCGCAGGAGCCCGAGCCGGCGGAGATCGTGGACAACGGACGGGTGTACCGCTGCTACCCGTTCTTCCGGGATCCGGCTGCGGCCCTGCCGGACGTCCTCTTCGACGTGACCGACCGGCTCAAGGCCCGGCACCACCTGGCGTCGATGTCCTGGCAGGGCGGCCGGTTGCGGCTGACGGGGCACGCGTACATCCAGAGCCTGGGGACCGGCCGGATGGAGAGCGAACTCGTGCTGCGGGCACGGGAGACGGGCCAGGAGCACACGGTCCCCGTCAAGGCCCGACCGACGCCGGAACTGGCCGGGAAGGACCCGGAGCTGGCCATGGCGGGCTTCTCGGCGGACGTGGACCTCGCGACGCTCGCCGCGGGCGAACCGCTCGCGCCGGGCACCTGGGACTGCTTCCTGAACGTACGGGCGGACGGCATCACCAGGACCGTCCGGCTGGGCCGCCGGCACGCCCCGGAGCTGGACCGGACGGCGCGCAGGGCGCGCGTCCTCGCCCGCGACGCGGGCGGAGTCACCGAAGTGGCGGCGGCCCCCTTCTTCACCAGCTACGGGAACCTGAGCTTCGAGGTGGTCCGCAGGCTTCCCCTGCCGAAGGGGTGAACCGCCCGGTGGCCGGCCGACGCACCTGCTCGACCAGGAGCGAGGCGGCGGGGTGGGGTGGGGTGGGGGCCTGCGGTCGCGGTGGGGTGCGGCGCGGGGCGGTGGGGTGCGGCGCGGGGCGGTGCGAAAAGTTTTCCGGTGGAGGCGGCAACCTCCCCCCGGGTCGCGCGTCGTGGGGGGTGAAGGGCGCAGTTCCGTGCCCCCCAGCCGATCGTGGAGATCCCCTGTGAGCAACCTGAAGCGCGTTCCCCTGCCCCTCCGCCGGGCGGCCGTCACCGCTGCCGCCGCCGCAGCGGCCGTCGCCCTCGCCGGTCCGGCCTTCGCGGCGCAGGGCGCTTCGGCCACGCCGTCGCCCGTCCCCAGCACGGCACCGAGCGCCGTTCCGAGCAGCGCGCCGTCGCCTTCGCGCAGCATCCCGCCCACCGCCACCCTGAGCGCGGCCCCGAGCGCCGCTCCGACGCCGTCGCGCAGTGTGCCGCCCACGACCGCCCCCACCGCACAGCCGAGCGCGGTGCCCTCCGCCCCCGCCACCGCCCCCGCCGACCAGGCCGGGAACGAGCTCGCGCATACTGGCTCCTCCGCGACCACCACCGCCCTGGGAGCCGGAGCCGCCGTGCTCCTGGCCGCCGGGGCGGGGACCCTGTACGCCGTGCGGCGCCGCGCCAACGGCTGAGGACCTCCGTGCTCCACCTCGCCCCCACGGCATCACCGGCATGCCCCGCAGGCCCCCTCGCGCCCGGCTTCGGCCGGGCGTGGCGGGGCCTTCGGGCGCGGCTGCTGCGCCGCGAGCGCCTCACACAGCCGAAGCACGCGCAGCCGTACGGGCCGGGCTCCGCGCCCGGGCACCCGTACGAGGACACACCGCGCGGGGACCCGTCGCGGCCCACCGTGACCGAGCTCTACCACGCGCACCGGCTGGGCATGGTCCGGCTGGCGGTGCTGCTCGTCGACGACCTGGCCACCGCCGAGGACGTGGTCCAGGACGCCTTCACCGCCCTGTACCGGCGACACGGCGAGCACATAGGCGAGGTCGACAACGCCCTCGGCTACCTGCGCACCGCCGTGGTCAACACCTCCCGCTCCGTCCTGCGCCGCAGGCGCACCGCCCGGGCGTGGACCCCGCCCGCCCCGGCCGACCTGCCGTCCGCGGAGGAGTGCGTGGTGCTCGGCGAGGCGCACCGCGAAGTGCTGGCCGCCCTCGGCCGGCTGACCCCCCGCCGCCGTGAGGTCCTCGTCCTGCGGTACTGGGCGGACCTCAGCGAGGCGGAGATCGCGACGACCCTCGGGATCAGCCGGGGCGCGGTCAAATCGAACGCCAGCCGGGCCCTGGACGCGCTGGAGCGGATTCTGGAGGGACGGATATGACGCAGGCCGAACGCACCGTCGAGCGCAGGCTGCGCCAGGCCCTCGACGCCCGCGCGGACGAGATCACCCTCCGCGACCTGCGCCCTGCGGATCCGCCGGGAGCGCACGCCCGGCACCGGTCGGCGGGCCGGGTGTGGCTGCGGCGTTTCGCCCTGCCGCTCGCGGGACTCGCGGCGGCCGCGGCCGCCGTCGCGGGCCATGTCCTGCTGGGGCCGGAGCAGGCACCGCCGCGGCCCGTGCCGCCGGCCTCGCCGCCCGAGATCCCCGCGTCCCCCGGCCCCTCGGAGCCCGGCACCCCGCACCCCTCCCCGGAGCCGTCCACGCCCCGCCCGCCGACGCCCCGGCCCTCGTCCGCCCCGTCGCGCAGCCCCGCCCCGACCCCCTCGTCCCCGAGGCCCCAGTCGCACTCCCCGACCCCGTCGGCGCCGCACTCGTCCCCGCCGCCCTCAGCCTCGACCCCCCCGAGCGCCGCCCCCTCCCGGGGGTAGGGGCGAGGGGCACCTCGTTTCGCGGGATCCCACATTGACCAGGTGGAGACGGCTGCGAAGTGGGCCCGTCGAGGCCACTCGCCGCCGCCTTGGCCAGTGCCCTGCAGTGGCGGCAGCGCATCGGAAGCATGCTCTTCCATCCGGCCGTACGGCGTGATCGTTTCTCCGGTGAAGAGGCTCCCCCACCAAGGTGAGGCCTTCGTGGTTCGGGTGGGGGTGACCGCAACCTCCGCTACCCATGGTCGTGATGGAAAGCCGGCGTGGTCGGCTGCTTGCGCGCCGGTGGTAGGGGCGGCGCTCGTTCCCCGCAGCGCCGACCGGGATCGCCGTGGGTTGGCCAACTGGAATGGATGATCCGTGATCACCAAGCAAATGAACCCTTTCCGCTACTGGTTCCTCTCTGCGCTACTCGCGGTCATCCTCCTGACCGAAGTCGGACTATTCATGTGGAGCGGCATCTACGACGTCCGGGACTACGGAAAGGAGCAGGTCCTCTCCGCGCTCCTCAGGTTCCTCATTGTGGCCCTCAACATCATTGCGCTCCTCCAGATGTACGCCAGGAGTTCTGTCGCAGGGTTCGTTCGAAGTCTCCGTCGACACCTGCCGGGCAGGGCCGCCGGGCCGCGGCGGCCGAGTTCGATCGCCGCCGCTGTTCGGGCAGCGCGGAACCAACGGTATGGTCGGCCGAGCAAAAGCGCTGCCACCGGCTCCGGGGTGAGGAATCCATGGCAGCACCCCATCGTGCTGGTCTCGCAGGCCGCGGCTCTCCCCATGCTGTTCATTCCGATCTGGATCGACCTGCACAGCCCCACCCTCGACATGGGATGGCTCATGCTGGCGTTCGGCCTGGTCGTCTGCATCGTCGTGCTTCTGGTCAGTGCTGCGGTATATGGTCATGTCAACTTCGGCTGGGTGGCGCTGGGTGCCCTGCTTCCCCTTCTCGGATTTGCCCAGTGGGCTTACCTGACCTTCTACAAGCCCACTCATGAGCGCCCCAAGGTCGACGTTGCCACCACACTGGAGAAGGTGAGTGCCTCGCACGGTGTCACGCGAGTCCGCGGTACCGTGACGCTTAAAAACAACGGTGCGGCGCCCGCGGAAGCATTGGGAGCCATTTATGTGGTGACTGGGCACCTGGTGGAGTCGGCGGAAGGCATGTCCGCTGAAGATGCGAGCGCAACGTTGGACCTTTCGAAGCCGAACCGGCGGCATTTCGGGAAATTTGCATCCCTGCTCAGCTTCGACGACCTGCTTGCGACCGGCGAATCTTTGGCCCCTGGAGAAACGCGCACGCACTCGTTCGTTTTCGATGCGCGGGACGGCAAACAAGGTGTGGTCCGGCTGACTGCATACATCTCGATGTCCACACCAACGGGAGATCCGGATCCCAGAGCGTGCGTGCCTGCCCCACTGGCGCCAAATGTCTGTACGCGCACAGATTTTGCGCCCAGTAGCTTGGCCAGGAAGAAGCTGAGTGACGAGCCCTTCGCCGAGACGGTTGTGCACTTCGATGTGATGGAGGTCGACCCTCCGGCCGCTCCTTACCTTTCCACGGTGTTCAAAGGCGGAAAGCAGAAGGAAGGTGAGAAAGTGCAGAACATTGACCCGCTCGTTCGGGATCAGTTCACGCAGTCCATCACGGAGCTTCGCTTGGATCCCTGAAGGAGCCGGCGGCTGATGGCGACGACTGCTCCGTCGCGCCGGAAGGGCGCTGCCCGTTCATCAGCCTCAAGAGGGCGGCTCACGTGGCACGTTTCGCGAGCTTTCTGTAGCAGGTCAGGGCAGCGGCCAAGCCGAGGAAGGCGAGGAAGTGCGAGCCCTTTTGTTCGTAGTCCGCTCTCGGGTCGGTCATGATCCGCAGGGCACCTGCTACGCCGTGCGGGGGCGGGTGTTTTCGATCGCCGTGACCAGGGGGGCGAGTTCCGGGTTGTGGGCGGCCTCGTCCAGTGCCTCGCGCAGGGCGGTGTCGTTCGTCGGCCGGGCGGCGGCCAGGAGGGCCAGGCCCGCCTCGCTCACGTCGGTGTAGATGCCCCGGCGGTCGGTGTCGCAGATGTAGCGGTTCAGCAGGCCGCGGTCCTCCAGCCGACTGACGAGGCGGGTGGTCGCGCTCTGGCTGAGCACCACCGAGTCGGCGACCTGGTGCATCCGCAGGTGGCCGCCGGGACCGTTGTGCTGGCGGCTGAGGACGTCCAGGAGGGAGTACTCCCGCACGCTCAGCCCGTGGCCGGCCTGCAGGGCCCGCTCGATGTGCGCCTCGATCCGCCCGTGGAGCAGCGAGAGGGCGCACCAGCCCTGGGAGAGGGCGGTGAGCGCGCTGTCCGTCGCCGTCATGGACTCCTCCTCGGGAGCGTCTTCAGGGGCCTCTTCGCAGCCCAGGGCCCCAGGATAGGACACCTCTGCAATAGCCCGCGCTTGCAACCATCCCGCGTCTGCAATTAATGTGGACGCACGTAAGCGGCGTACGCAATCTCTGCGTCCTGCGGCACTCCCTCCCCTGAAGGACACCTCCCCTCATGCCTCTCGCACTGCTCGCCCTCGCCATCGGGGCCTTCGGGATCGGCACCACCGAATTCGTGATCATGGGCCTGCTCCCCGAGGTCGCCGGCGACTACGGCGTCTCCATCCCCACCGCCGGCCTGCTGGTGACCGGCTACGCCCTCGGCGTCGTGCTCGGCGCCCCGCTGATGACCGTCCTCGGCACCCGCATCCCCCGCAAGCGCATGCTGATGCTGCTCATGGGCCTCTTCATCGTCGGCAACGTGCTCTCCGCGCTCGCCCCCGCCTTCGGCCTGATGCTCGCCGGCCGCGTCGTCGCCTCCCTCGCCCACGGCGCCTTCTTCGGCATCGGCTCGGTCGTCGCCGCGGAACTCGTCGCCCCCGAGAGGAAGGCGGGCGCGATCGCCATGATGTTCACCGGCCTGACCGTGGCCAACGTGGTCGGCGTCCCCCTCGGCACCCTGGTCGGCCAGACCCTCGGCTGGCGCGTCACCTTCCTGATCGTCGCCGCGCTGGGCGTCCTCGGCCTCCTCGGCATCGCCCGGCTGGTCCCCGAGCTGCCCCGCCCCGAGGGCGTCCGGATCCGCCACGAGCTGGCCGCCTTCCGCAACGTGCAGGTGCTGCTCGCCATGGCGATGACCGTGCTCGGCTTCGGCGGGGTCTTCGCCGCCATCACCTACATCACGCCGATGATGACGAACGTCGCCGGTTTCGCCGACACCTCCGTCACCTGGCTCCTCGTCCTCTTCGGCCTGGGCATGGTGGGCGGCAACCTCGTCGGCGGCCGGTTCGCCGACCGCGCGCTGATGCCGATGCTGTACGTGTCCCTCGGCGCCCTCGCCGTGGTCCTGGCCCTCTTCACGGTCACCGCCCACACCAAGGCCGGCGCCGCGATCACCGTCGTCCTCATCGGCGCGCTCGGCTTCGCGACCGTACCGCCGCTGCAGAAGCGGGTCCTCGACCAGGCCGCCGGCGCCCCCACCCTCGCCTCCGCCGTCAACATCGGCGCCTTCAACCTCGGCAACGCGCTCGCCGCCTGGCTCGGCGGACTGGTCATCGCCGCCGGGCTCGGCTGGACCGCCCCGAACTGGGTCGGCGCCGCGCTGGCCGCCTCCGCGCTGGTCCTCGCCCTCGTCTCCGGCGCACTGGAGCGGCGCACGGCCTCCTCCCGCCCCGGCCGCGTCGCCGCCTCCGGCGGGTCCGCCCCGACGGCCCCCGCCGTCTCCGTCCGCCACTGATCCACGACCGTACGTACGCACACCCTGGAGCACCCCGCAGGTCCCGCACCGCCATCCCGGCGACCACCACCCCCCGGACGACCACCCCTCGTACCCCCGTCGCCCCGCTCGGCACCGAGGGCGCCGAACTGCTCGTCGCCGCCGCCCTGGCCGCGCCGGCCTGACCTCCCCGGTCGCGCGCCCGTGTCCTGCGTGCCACGTTGGTACGGGGGAGACGAGTGCATGATGCGGAATTCCAGGCGGTACAGGAGGGTCCACGTCAGCGCGACGGCCACGGCAGCCGCGCTGGTCTCCCTCGCCGTCCCCGGCTGCGCCACCGCCCACGAGGACCGCGCGCCGGGCCCGGCCTCCACGGCCCCCGCCGCCCCGGCGCTCACCCCCGCGCCGAGCGCTTCGCCCAACCCGGAGCCGACCCCCTCGTACCCCCTGTCCGCCGCCCCGCGTACGATCCCGGCCGTACGGGAGCACACGCCGGCCCGCGGCCCCGGCTGGAAGCCCGCAGCGGGCGCCCGCGTGGTCGTGGCACCGGCCGACGGCAAGGCCCTGGCCGACGAGGGCAGGCTGCTCGCGGGCGAACTGCACCTGGGGTACGCCGAATCCGCGACCGCGAACCGCGGCGATGTCGAACTGGCCCTCGGCGCGAAGGGTTCCGGGACCCCCGAGTCGTACACCCTCACCGTGCGCGACGGCCGGGTACGCGTCACCGGGCCCGACGAGGCCGGCGTCTTCTACGGCACCCGCACCCTCAAACAGGAGGTGAAGTCCGGGGGTTCGGCCCCCGAGGGCACCGTGCGCGACGCACCGGCCAAGCCGCAGCGCGGCCTCAACCTCGACATCGCCCGCAAGTACTTCACGCCCGGGTGGATCGAGGACCGGCTGCACGAGCTCGCCGACCTCAAGCTCAACCAGCTCGGCCTGCACTTCTCCGACGACCAGGCGTTCCGGATCGAGTCCGACACCCACCCCGAGATCGTCTCCACCCCGCACCTCACCAAGGCCGAGGTCCGCAGGATCACCGCGCTCGCCGCCCGCCTGCACATCACCGTCGTCCCCGAGATCGACTCGCCCGGCCACCTCGGCGCGGTGCTGCGTGCCCACCCCGGGCTGCAGTTGCGCGACGTGCAGGGCAGGGCGGTGAAGGGCGCCGTGGACATATCGAACCCGGCGTCCGCGAAGCTCGTCGACGAACTGCTGCGCGAGTACCTGCCGCTGTTCCCCGGCGGGTACTGGCACCTGGGCGCCGACGAGTACCAGGCGCTGGTCTACCGCGACCCGCAGGCCTCCTTCCCGCAGCTCGCGCGGGCCGCGCAGCGGCGCTACGGGCCCTCCGCCCGGGTGAAGGACCTGGCGACGGGCTGGCTGAACGACCGGGCGGCCGTGGTGCGTCCGGCGGGCAGGACGCCCAAGGCGTGGAACGACGGGTTCTTCGCCGGGGGCGTGGTGCAGGCCGCCAAGGACATCCAGGTGGAGTACTGGACGGGCAAGGAGAACGGGGCCCGGCCTCCGCTGGAGTACCTGAAGCAGGGGCGCAGGCTGGTCAACCTGAACGACGAGTTCCTGTACTACGTGCTCGGCGAGCCGAACCAGTTCACCTATCCGACCGGACGGCGGATCTACGAGCAGTGGACGCCGCTGGTGCTGCGCGGCACCACCGCGGTGCCGTCGGGCTACGCGGGCCAGGTGCTGGGCGCGCGCCTCGCCGTCTGGTGCGACCTGTCCGGCGCGCAGACGCCGGCCCAGGTGGCCGAGGGGATCCGGCTGCCGCTGGCGGCGCTGGCCCAGAAGGTGTGGGACGCGCGGACGCCGAAGCCCTCATGGGCCGAGTTCAAGGCCCTCGCGGACCGGCTGCGGGGACCGGCCGGCGGTGCCCGCCCCTCGCCGGACGGCGGGTGACCCAGGGGGACGCGGCGGACCCCGGCCCGACGGCGCCCGGCCCGGCCCCCGGCCC
>NZ_JBEXRC010000054.1:0-47022 GCF_040612915.1 Streptomyces sp. NPDC006326
CTGCAGGGGGGACCCTGTGGGAGAGTAGGACGCCGCCGAACAATCATTGCGGGAAGCCCCGCACCAGGTATCTGGTGCGGGGCTTTTCTGCGTTCTGGGTCCCTGCGGGGTCCTGTAGGGTCAGGAGGCATCGTTCGTACGTTCAACAGTGGAGGCCCCCGGGTGGAGGTCCAGGAGACTCGGGTTCAGACTGACCGAATTTTCACCATTCCGAACATCCTGAGCATGGCTCGCCTCGTCGGCGTGCCCCTCTTCCTCTGGTTGATTCTGGAGAAGCACGACGGCTGGGCCCTGGCCGTCCTCATGCTCAGCGGGGTCAGTGACTACCTCGACGGGAAGCTCGCGCGGCGCTGGAATCAGATCAGCAGCCTCGGCCGGCTGCTGGATCCCGCCGCGGACCGGTTGTACATCCTCTCCACGCTCTTCGGCCTGACCTACCGCGGCATCCTGCCGCTCTGGCTTACCGGGGCCCTGATCGCCCGCGAGCTGATGCTGCTGGTGATGGTCTGGATCCTGCGCCGCCACGGCTATCCGCCGCCGCAGGTCAACTTCCTCGGCAAGGCCGCGACCTTCAACCTGATGTACGCCTTCCCCCTGCTGCTGCTCAGCGACGGTACGGGTTGGTTGGCCTGGATGGGGTCAGTTTTCGGATGGGCGTTCGCCGGATGGGGTACAACCCTCTACTGGTGGGCAGGAATCCTTTACGTGGTGCAGGTCCGCCGACTCGTGAAGGCGGACACCGCGGCCGATTGAGCTCGCTCGGTGCCGGGCTGACGCGAAGTATCTGCGGAGTCTCCGTACGGGACGGGCGAAGTCGGCGAGAACGTCGTCTCTCAAGGAGGACTCTTCCGACATGAAGGCCGTCGTGATGGCCGGTGGCGAAGGCACCCGTCTTCGCCCCATGACCTCAAGCATGCCGAAGCCGCTCCTGCCGGTGGCCAACCGGCCGATCATGGAGCACGTGCTGAGGCTGCTGAAGCGGCATGGGCTCAACGAGACCGTGGTGACCGTCCAGTTCCTGGCGTCCCTCGTCAAGAACTACTTCGGTGACGGCGAAGAGCTCGGAATGGAGCTCACCTATGCCAACGAGGAGAAGCCACTCGGCACTGCCGGCAGTGTGAAGAACGCCGAGGAGGCGTTGAAGGACGACGCGTTCCTCGTCATTTCCGGCGACGCGCTCACCGACTTCGACCTCACTGACCTGATCAACTTCCACAAGCAGAAGGGCGCACTCGTCACGGTGTGCCTGACCCGGGTGCCGAACCCGCTGGAATTCGGCATCACCATCGTGGACGAAGAGGGGAAGGTCGAGCGTTTCCTTGAGAAGCCGACGTGGGGCCAGGTTTTCTCGGACACCGTGAACACCGGTATCTACGTCATGGAGCCCGAGGTCTTCAATTACGTGGACCCGGATGTTCCGGTCGACTGGTCCGGTGATGTCTTCCCGCAGCTGATGAAGGAAGGCCGGCCCATTTACGGCTATGTCGCCGAGGGCTACTGGGAGGACGTCGGCACCCACGAGAGCTACGTCAAGGCCCAGGCCGACGTACTCGAAGGCAAGGTCCAGGTCGACATGGACGGCTTCGAGATCTCGCCCGGGGTGTGGGTCGCCGAAGGGGCCGAGGTGAGCCCCGACGCGGTGCTCCGCGGACCGCTCTACATCGGCGACTACGCGAAGGTCGAGGCGGGCGTCGAGATCCGCGAGCACACGGTCGTCGGGTCGAACGTCGTCGTCAAGAGCGGTGCCTTCCTGCACAAGGCCGTCGTGCACGACAACGTCTACATCGGCCAGCACAGCAACCTGCGCGGCTGTGTGATCGGCAAGAACACCGACATCATGCGGGCCGCCCGGATCGAGGACGGCGCCGTCATTGGTGACGAGTGCCTGATCGGTGAGGAATCGATCGTCCAGGGGAACGTGCGCGTCTACCCCTTCAAGACGGTCGAGGCCGGCGCCTTCGTCAACACGTCGGTGATCTGGGAGTCCCGCGGGCAGGCGCACCTCTTCGGTGCCAGGGGAGTCTCCGGGATCCTCAACGTGGAGATCACCCCGGAGCTGGTGGTCCGGCTCGCCGGTGCCTACGCGACGATGCTGAAGAAGGGCGCCATCGTCACCACGGCACGCGACCATTCCCGAGGCGCCCGCGCACTGAAGCGGGCCGTGATCTCGGCGCTCCAGACCAGTGCGATCGACGTACGGGACCTGGAGAACGTACCGCTGCCCGTGGCACGCCAGCAGACCGCCCGCGGCAGCGCCGGCGGGATCATGCTGCGTACCTCGCCCGGCGTGCCGGATTCCGTCGACATCATGTTCCTGGACGAGCGGGGCGCGGACCTCTCGCAGGCGCAGCAGCGCAAGCTGGACCGGGTGTACGCCCGCCAGGAGTACCGGCGCGCCTTCCCGGGCGAGATCGGTGACCTGCAGTTCCCGTCGAGCGTCTTCGACTCCTACACCGGTTCACTGCTGAGGCAGGTGGACATCACCGGGATCGCCGATTCCGGGCTGAAGGTGGTCGTGGACGCCTCCAACGGCAGCGCCGGTCTCGTACTGCCCAGCCTGCTGGGCCGGCTCGGGGTCGACGCGCTGACGATCAACCCCGGCCTGGACGAGTCCAGGCCGACGGAGACCGCGGAATCCCGGCGGGCCGGTCTGGTGCGTCTCGGTGAGATCGTCGCCTCGGCGCGCGCCGCCTTCGGTGTGCGCTTCGACCCGGTGGGGGAGCGGATCTCCCTGGTGGACGAGCGGGGCCGGATCATCGAGGACGACCGGGCGCTCCTGGTGCTGCTGGACCTGGTCGCCGCCGAGCGGCGCAGCGGCAAGGTGGCGCTGCCGGTGACCACAACCCGGATCGCCGAGCAGGTGGCGGCGTACCACGGCACGCAGGTGGAGTGGACGACGACCTCGCCCGACGACCTGACGCGGGTGGGCCGGGCGGAGAACACGATCTTCGGCGGCGACGGGCGGGGAGGCTACATCGTCCCCGAGTTCAGCAGCGTCTTCGACGGATCGGCGGCCTTCGTCCAGCTGATCGGGCTGGTGGCCCGCACGCAGCTCACGCTGAGCCAGATCGATGCGCGGATACCACGCGCCCATGTGCTCAAGCGCGACGTACCGACCCCGTGGGCCGTGAAGGGGCTCGTGATGCGGCGGGTCGTGGAAGCCGCCGGTGACCGCCAGGTGGACACCACCGACGGCGTGCGGGTGGTGGAGGCGGACGGGCGCTGGGCGCTGGTCCTGCCGGACCCGGCGGAGGCGGTGACGCACCTGTGGGCCGAGGGGCCCGACGACGCGTCGGCGCAGGCCCTGCTGGACGAGTGGGCGGGGGTGGTGGACGGCGCCGGGCACTGACGGCCCGGCACCGGATCACGTACGGCCAGGTCCGGCGGGCCGGGAGCGCGGGAGTGCGCCCCGGCCCGCCGGACGGGTGCATTCGGTGGGGGCGGGGGCGTCATGCGACGATGAGCGGCATGTCGCAGCCGTTCAACCACCCCGGTTCGGCCTCGCCGCCCGCGCGCCCGGACGCGTCCATGTCGCTGCTGACGCATGTGATGGACCACAGCCTCGACGAGGGGTATGCGGAGGCGTCCGCCCGGCGGGAGGCCGACGGCACGGCGGGACTGCCGCGGACACTCAAGGCCAGACTGGCGCTCGCGGCCGGCCTGGTACTCGCCGCCATGGTGGTCACGCTCGGTGCCGCCCAGGCGCGCGTGGCGGCGCCCGTGCTGGCCAAGGAGCGCCAGGAGCTGATCGACCGGGTGCAGCGGGCCGACGAGCGCGCGGACGGCCTGGAGCGGGACATCGAGCGGCTGCGGGAGAACGTGGCGAGCCGCCAGCGTGAAGCGCTCAAGCAGCACGGCGGGGACCAGGGGCAGCTGGTGGCGCTGTTGTCGGGCGCCACAGAGGTCCGCGGGCCGGGGGTCAAGCTGGTCGTGGACGATGCCAAGGGCTCCTCCTCGGGCGGTGGGGGCAAACCGCGGGAGAACGCCGGCTTCTCCGACACCGGCCGACTCCGTGACCGGGACATGCAGAGGATCGTCAACGGTCTGTGGCAGTCCGGGGCGGAGGCGGTCTCGATCAACGGGCAGCGGCTGACGGCGCTGTCGGCGATCCGGGCCGCGGGTGACGCGATACTGGTCGACAACCGGCCGCTGGTCCCGCCGTACGAGGTGCTGGCGGTGGGGGACAAGAAGCGGCTCGGAACCGCGTTCCAGGACTCGGCGGACGGGCAGTACCTGCACGTGCTGCAGGAGAGCTACGGGATCCGTTACACGCTGTCCGCCATGGACGAGGTGCGGCTTCCGGCCGCGTCGAGCCTGACCGTACGTACAGCTACAGCAGAAGAGCCGAAGAAGGGTGCATCGTGATCGCGGTACTGGGCCTCGTGGCCGGAGTGGTGGTCGGACTTCTCGTCCGGCCCGAGGTGCCGGCCGTGGTGGAGCCTTATCTGCCGATCGCCGTGGTGGCGGCGCTGGACGCGGTGTTCGGCGGTCTGCGCGCGATGCTGGACGGCATCTTCGTGGACAAGGTCTTCGTGGTGTCGTTCCTGTCGAACGTGGTGGTGGCCGCGCTGATCGTCTTCCTCGGTGACAAGCTGGGGGTGGGCTCGCAGCTGTCGACCGGTGTGGTCGTGGTCCTGGGCATCCGTATCTTCTCCAATGCCGCGGCCATCCGCCGGCACGTGTTCCGGGCGTGAGGCCGATGAGTGCGAATCACACCCCTCCCGAGGAACCGAACGGCCCCGAGCAGCCTCTGGATGAGGGGAAGGCCCAGGTCGCCGAGGTCCCGCAGACCGGTCGGCAGCGGCTGGCGGCGGGGCTGTGGCCGCCGCGGGTGAGCCGGGCCCAACTGATCGTCGCGTTGCTGTTGTTCGTGCTCGGTCTGGGGCTGGCCATCCAGGTGCGGTCCAACAGTGACAACAGCTCCCTCCGGGGTGCCCGTCAGGAGGACCTCGTACGGATCCTCGACGAGCTGGACGGTCGGACGAAGCGCCTGGAGGACGAGAAGCAGCGGTTGGAGGATCAGCGCAAGGAGCTGGAGAGCAGCTCGAACCAGGCCGAGGAGGCGCGCAGGCAGACCGTGGAGAAGGAGCGCCAACTCGGCATCCTGGCCGGTACGGTGGCTGCGCAGGGGCCGGGTATCACGCTGCGGATCACCGATCCCGGGAACCAGGTGCAGTCCGACCAGCTGCTGGACACGCTCCAGGAGCTGCGGGCGGCCGGGGCCGAGGCGATCCAGGTCAACGGTGTGCGCATCGTGGCGGGCTCGTACTTCTCGGACGAGGGCGGCGGCATCGGCATCGACGGTAAGAAGATCACACAGCCCTACGAGTTCAGGGTGATCGGCAAGCCGCAGGACCTGGAGCCGGCGCTGAACATCCCGGGAGGTGTCGTGCAGACGCTGGAGAAGGAGCAGGCCACCGTCGCCGTCACACGGTCGGCGAAGATCGTTGTGGACGCCTTGCGGCCTGCGAAGCAGCCTGACTACGCTCGGTCGTCATCGTCGTGACGCGGGGCGGAGAGCGGATGGGCCCACGCGGGCGGGTGCCTGCGGGGGGTCGACGCGCCGAAGTCGCGGTGCGTGGTGGAAACTGTCTGGTGGTTACGGACGTTGTGAGAATGTCCGGGTCGGCAGGTGTGTGCATTCGGAGTTCGTCCTGCCCCACGGGCGGGTCTGTTTCGGTCAAGGGGAATCGCCCGTGAAGTTGTTTGAGAAGTTGTTCGGCAAGAAGAGCCGTGAGGAAAGCGGTGCGGCCAGGCACCGTGCGGGGCAGGGGGAGGTGGAAGGGCAGGGCGACCGGCCGCTCTTCCGGGACGAGGTCGCCGGTGCGGGTGATGTTCCGGGCGGGCAGGGCGGGTCGGCTGTTGACCCTGCCGGTTCCGGCCGCATAGGTTTCGGTGAACCATCAACCTCAACCACGGGTGGAGGGTTCGCCCCCGACCCGTACGCCACCAATGCCTCCGCGGGGCAGCCGCGGCGCGAGGAGCCGTCCATGTCGGCCGAGCAGGTGTGCAGCAGGTGCGGGCACCGCAGCGATGCGGCCAGCCGCTTCTGCTCGAACTGCGGTGCGCCGCTGCGGGCGGGTCTGACGCCGGAGCGTGCCTCGGAGACCACGTCCACGATCTCGATCTCGGGCCTTGAGGCCTACGAGGCCGAGGCGTCGGGACAGCACGTGTCGTCCTCCCTGTCCCCCGAGGCCCAGGCCGCGGTGGAGGCACTGCCCCCGGGTTCCGCCCTGCTGATCGTGCGGCGCGGTCCCAACTCCGGCAGCCGCTTCCTGCTGGACGGTGAGCTGACCACGGCGGGTCGGCACCCGCAGAGCGACATCTTCCTGGACGACGTCACCGTCTCCCGGCGGCATGTCGAGTTCCGCAGGAGCCAGGACGGCGGTTTCACCGTCTCCGACGTCGGCAGCCTCAACGGCACGTACGTGAACCGCGAACCGATCGACTCCGTCGCCCTGCACAACGGCGACGAGGTGCAGATCGGCAAGTACCGACTGGTCTTCTACGCGAGTCTGCGGGGTATCTGACCCTCCCCCAGACCCCGCCCCCGGCTTGCCGGGAGGTGTCCCAGGGGGGACCCACCAGGGAAGGTCCCATGCTGCGTACCACCACCGGCGGTGCCGAGAAGAACGGCACCGCCGGCTCGGGCGGGCGGCTGGTGAGCATCGGCACGGTGCTCACGATGCTGCGCGACGAGTTCCCCGAAGTCACGATTTCGAAGATTCGTTTCCTGGAGGCGGAGGGGCTCGTCGAGCCGCGGCGCACGCCTTCGGGATATCGCAAGTTCAGCACCGAGGACGTGGAGCGCCTCGCCCGCATCCTGCGGCTGCAGCGTGACCACTACCTGCCGTTGAAGGTGATCCGCGAGCAGCTGGACGCGCTCGACCGCGGTGAGCAGATCCGCATCCCGGCGCCCACGGCGCACGGGGACGCCGCCGACCCGTCGGCTGCCGCCGCGGGGTACCCGGAGGCGGCCCGGGAACGGCCCGCCGCCGCCCGGGTGGGCCGGGCCGAGCTGATCGCCGCCGCCGAGGTGGACGAGGCGCAGCTGGCCGAGTGGGAGTCGTACGGGCTGATTGCGGAGGATCCCGGCGGCGGCTTCGACGGTGAGACCGTCACGGTGGCCCGGCTGGTGGCCGACCTGGGCCGGTTCGGGCTGGAACCCCGGCACCTGAGGGCCATGAAGGCCGCCGCGGACCGGGAGGCGGGCCTGGTGGAGCAGGTCGTGGCGCCGCTGCGGCGGCACCGCAATCCGCAGACCAGGGCCCATGCCGAGGCCACCATGAAGGAGCTCGCGGGGCTGTCCGTACGGCTGCACGAGGCCCTCGTGGAGACCGCTCTCGGGGTCCGTCTGCGCTGAGCGGCGAGGGCCCGACTACCCAAACCTGCCGGGCAGGTCCTAGGGTTGCTGTGTGAACGAGCTCGACGTTGTGGGTGTCCGGGTGGAAATGCCCTCCAACCAACCGATCGTGCTCCTGCGTGAAGTGGGAGGCGACCGGTACCTCCCCATCTGGATCGGACCAGGGGAGGCGACCGCCATTGCCTTCGCGCAGCAGGGCATGGCCCCTGCCCGGCCGCTGACGCACGACCTTTTCAAGGACGTGCTGGAGGCGATCGGCGAGGAGCTCACCGAGGTCCGGATCACGGACCTGCGGGAGGGCGTCTTCTACGCGGAGCTGGTCTTCGCCAGTGGGGTGGAGGTGAGCGCGCGGCCTTCGGATGCCATAGCGTTGGCCCTGCGCACGGGAACGCCGATCTACGGCAGCGACGGCGTCCTGGACGATGCCGGCATCGCGATTCCGGACGAGCAGGAGGACGAGGTGGAGAAGTTCCGGGAGTTCCTCGACCAGATCTCCCCCGAGGACTTCGGGACCGGCCCGCAGTAGGGGCCGCGGCCGTGCCGTCCGGTGGTCGCCCAGAAAGCGCTGACAGCCCATTCGAGTAGCCTTTCCCCGGTACGGGGCACGGGAAACCACTCTCAGGGTGATTATCACTCGGCGTGCCGAGTGTGGCGATCGTTGACGCACCCCTGGTGACTGCCTACCTTCGAGGGGGCAGGTCAAGGACGGAGGGTCGGCGTGAGAGTCACGGGCGACGGTACGACCGGGGGCATCCCCGCACGGAGTGACGGTGGGCCGTACCCGCTCCACGGCAGTGCGGCCAGACCCGCGCGCCGTCAGCCGGAGGCCGCCCCGGCCGGCCCGGCGGGTGGCGGACCGGCACCCGAGCAGGTCGGCTATCGCGGACCGACGGCATGCGCCGCGGCGGGCATCACGTACCGGCAGTTGGACTACTGGGCGCGGACCGGGCTGGTGGAGCCCACGGTGCGCCCCGCGTTCGGCTCCGGCACCCAGCGCCTCTACAGCTTCCGCGACGTCGTCGTCCTCAAGATCGTCAAGCGCTTCCTGGACACCGGGGTGGCGCTGCAGAACATCCGCACCGCCGTGCAGCACCTGCGCGACCGGGGCTTCTCGGACCTGGAGCGCATGACGCTGATGAGCGACGGCGCCACCGTGTACGAGTGCACCTCGCCGGACCAGGTGGTCAGCCTGCTGGAGGGCGGCCAGGGCATCTTCGGCATCGCGGTGGGCGTGGTCTGGCGTGACGTCGAGAAGGCGCTGTCGCAGCTCCACGGGGAGCGGATCGACACCGGCGAGACGGTCGTCGGCCACAATCCGGCCGACGAACTGGCCGCGCGGCGCAACCGGGCCGGTTAGCCGGCGGCCGGCCGCCGACGCCGGCCGGCCGGCACCCGTACGGACTCCTGTGCCGCATTGTCAGTGGCGTAAGGCAGCATCGGTGCTGTGAGAGCCGCGCCGACCATCCTCCACCTGGACATGGACGCCTTCTACGCCTCCGTGGAGCAGGCGTCGAAGCCGAGCCTGCGCGGGAAGGCCGTGATCGTCGGCGGGCTGGGTCCGCGCGGCGTCGTCGCCACCGCCTCCTACGAGGCCAGGCGGTTCGGGGTGCATTCGGCGATGCCGATGGCCCAGGCCAGGAGGCTCTGCCCGAACGGCGCCTACCTCGTCCCGCGCTTCACCCTGTACCGGGCGGTCAGCGACGTGGTCATGGCCCTCCTGCGCGAACTGTCGCCACTGGTGGAGCCGCTGAGCCTGGACGAGGCCTTCGTGGACCTGGAGGCGGGCGGCGCCGCTTTCGACGCGGTGAGCGCCCGTGCGGCCGGTGAGCGGCTGCGGGCCGAGATCCTCGCCGCGACCGGGCTGAGCGCCTCGGTGGGCCTGGCGGGCTCGAAGATGCTGGCCAAGGTGGCCTCCGAGGAGGCCAAGCCCGACGGCCTGCTGCTGATCGAGGTCGGCACGGAGCGGGAGCTGCTCGCACCGATGTCGGTACGGACCCTGCCCGGAGTGGGACCGGCCACCGGGGAGCACCTGCGGCGGGCCGGGATCACCACGGTGGGGGAGCTGGCCGAGGCCGGCGAGGACGAGCTGGTCCGGATGGTCGGGCGCTCGCACGGGGTCGGGCTGTACCGGATGGCGCTCGGGCTGGACGACCGGCCGGTGGTCGCGGAGCGCGACGCGAAGTCGGTCTCGGTGGAGGACACCTTCGACGTGGACCTGCACGACCGGGTGCGGATCCGGGGGGAGGTGCAGCGCCTCGCCGAGCGGTGCGTGCAGCGGCTGCGGGCCTCCGGGCACTCGGGGCGCACCATCGTGCTGAAGGTCCGGCGCTACGACTTCTCGACGCTGACGCGCTCCGAGACGCTGCGGGGGCCCACCGACGATCCGGCGGTGGTGCGGGAAGCGGCCGGGCGGCTGCTGGAGGGTGTGGACACCACGGGCGGGGTGCGGCTGCTGGGGGTGGGGGTGAGCGGGCTGGCGGACTACACGCAGGAGGACCTGTTCGCGCAGTCGCTGGCGGCCGGGCCGGAGCCGGGCACGGCGGGCAGCGGCGCGCCGGACGCCGCGGCCGAGCCCGGTGGTGCCGGTGGTCCCGAGGGCGACGGGGAGGCGGCTGAGCCGGCCGTGGAGCCCGGCGTGGAGCCGGTCCGGCAGCGGCACTGGGCGGCGGGAAGCGACGTACGGCACGCGGTCCACGGGCCGGGCTGGGTGCAGGGCAGCGGGGTCGGGCGGGTGACCGTGCGGTTCGAGCAGCCGGGATCGCCGCCGGGCCGGGTGCGCACCTTCCGGGTGGACGATCCGGAGCTGGAGCCGTCCGATCCGCTGCCGCTGGTGGGGAAGGCGCAGGCAGCCGGCTAGCCGGGGTGGCCCTCGTCGCCGGCGAGCCGCCCGAAGTCGCGGTCCTCGGCCCCGGGGTCCTGCGGCGGGGGGCGGAAGTCGGAGGGGAGGGAGACGTCGAGTCCGTAGTGGTGGTAGAGCTGGAGTTCCTGCTCGGGGGAGAGGTGGCGGCCGACGCCGAAGTCCGGGGCGTCCCTGATCAGGGAGCGTTCGAAGGGGACCCGGAGGCCGTCGCCGACCAGCTCGCTCGGCTCCAGGGGCACGAAGGCGTCCCGGCTGAACAGTCCCGTGCGCACGGCCGCCCATTCCGGCACGCCCGTGGCATCGTCGAGGTACACCTCGTCGATGGTTCCGATCTTGGTGCCGTTGCGGTCGAATGCCTTCCGGCCGATCAGGCTGCGCGGATCGATGTCGGTCTGCACGGTGCCTCCATGTGATCGCAACTCCTCCGTAATGACTACAAAAGTGCATTTCCGGGGAGGGGGCCACTCGAAAGAGGTCCGGGAACCTCGCTGGTAGGCTTGGTACCGGCTGTTGACCCTGTGCGGGAGAGTCCTCCGAGTGAGTTCGACGGAGGCGCCGAAGGAGCAAATCCTCCCCGGAATCTCTCAGGCATACGTACCGCACGGACGAGGCCACTCTGGAAAGCAGGGGCGGGTACCGGGCGCGCAGTGCCGGTTCCCCTCCTCACCGACGGTGAAAGCCGGATCGTGCGGGGCGTCCCGCAGGGCCCGGTGAAGCTCTCAGGTTGAGATGACAGAGGGGGAGGCCGTCCGGGTGCCCGCGCCGTGGTGCCCCTCGCAGGTCGTACGACCCAGGAGGCCTCCGTACATGACCGCCAACCGCATTCCGCTCTCCCAGCTGGAGCGAGGCATCCCCTTCGAGCAGCGCCACATCGGCCCGGACGCCGAGGCGCAGGCCAAGATGCTCGCCCACGTGGGCTACGGCTCGCTGGACGACCTGACCGCCGCCGCCGTCCCGGACGTGATCAAGAGCGCCGAGGCGCTCGATCTGCCCGAGGCGCGGACCGAGGCCGAGGTGCTCGCCGAGCTGCGTCGGCTCGCCGACCGCAACCAGGTCCTCACCTCCATGATCGGTCTCGGCTACTACGGGACGTTCACGCCGCCGGTGATCCTGCGCAACGTCATGGAGAACCCGGCCTGGTACACGGCGTACACGCCCTACCAGCCGGAGATCTCCCAGGGACGTCTGGAGGCGCTGCTCAACTTCCAGACCGTCGTCGCCGACCTGACCGGTCTGCCGACCTCCGGCGCCTCCCTGCTCGACGAGGGCACGGCCGCCGCCGAGGCCATGACCCTGGCCCGCCGCGTGGGCAAGGCCAAGGGCAACGTCTTCCTCGTCGACGCCGACGCGCTGCCGCAGACCATCGCCGTGATCGAGACCCGCGCCGAGCCGATCGGCATCGAGGTCGTCGTCGCCGACCTGTCCGCCGGCATCCCGGCCGAGATCGCCGAGCGCGGTGTCTTCGGCGTGCTGGTCCAGTACCCGGGTGCCTCCGGCGCCGTACGCGAGATCAAGCCGGTCATCGACCAGGCGCACGGGCTCGGCGCGATCGTCGCCGTCGCCGCCGACCTGCTCGCCCTGACCCTGCTGGCCTCCCCCGGCTCGCTGGGTGCCGACATCGCCGTGGGCACCACCCAGCGCTTCGGCGTTCCGATGGGCTTCGGCGGCCCGCACGCCGGCTACATGGCCGTCCAGGACAAGCACGCCCGCTCGCTGCCGGGCCGCCTCGTCGGCGTCTCCGTGGACGCGGACGGCAACAAGGCCTACCGCCTGGCGCTGCAGACCCGTGAGCAGCACATCCGCCGTGAGAAGGCCACCAGCAACATCTGCACCGCGCAGGTGCTGCTCGCCGTCATGGCCGGCATGTACGCCGTCTACCACGGCCCGGACGGCCTGCGCACGATCGCCCGCCGCACCCACCGCTATGCGGCGCTGCTCGCGGCCGGTCTGACGGCCGGCGGGGTCCAGATCGTCCACGGCTCGTACTTCGACACCCTCACCGCGCGGGTTCCCGGCAAGGCCGCCGAGGTCGTCGCCGCCGCCCGCGAAGGCGGGGTCAACCTCTTCCAGGTCGACGCAGACCACGTCTCCGTCTCCTGCGACGAGACGACGCTGCGCGCCGACATCGAGGCCGTCTGGGCCGCCTTCGGCGTCACCGCCGACATCGAGGCCCTGGACACGACCACCGCCGACGCCCTGCCCGAGGGCCTGCTGCGCTCCGACGACTACCTGGCGCACCCGGTCTTCCACCAGCACCGCTCCGAGACCGCGATGCTGCGCTACCTGCGCAAGCTCGCGGACAAGGACTACGCGCTGGACCGCGGCATGATCCCGCTGGGCTCCTGCACCATGAAGCTCAACGCGACCACCGAGATGGAGCCGGTCACCTGGCCGGAGTTCGGCCAGCTGCACCCGTTCGCCCCGGCCGACCAGGCCGAGGGGTACCTCACGCTCATCACCGAGCTGGAGGAACGTCTCTGCGAGGTCACCGGCTACGACAAGGTCTCCATCCAGCCGAACGCCGGCTCCCAGGGCGAGCTCGCCGGCCTGCTGGCCGTGCGCGCCTACCACCGGGCGAACGGCGACGAGCAGCGCACCGTCTGCCTCATCCCGTCCTCCGCGCACGGCACCAACGCCGCCAGCGCCGTGATGGCCGGCATGAAGGTGGTCGTGGTGAAGACCGCCGACGACGGCGAGGTGGACACCGACGACCTGCGTGCCAAGATCGAGCAGTACCGTGACGAGCTCGCGGTGCTGATGATCACGTACCCCTCGACGCACGGTGTGTTCGAGGAGCACGTCGCCGACATCTGTGCCCAGGTGCACGAGGCCGGCGGCCAGGTCTACGTGGACGGTGCCAACCTCAACGCCCTGGTGGGCCTGGCCAAGCCCGGTCACTTCGGCGGCGACGTCTCGCACCTGAACCTGCACAAGACCTTCTGCATCCCGCACGGCGGCGGCGGTCCGGGCGTCGGCCCGGTCGGTGTCCGGGCCCACCTGGCCCCGTACCTGCCCAACCACCCGCTGCAGCCGGCAGCCGGTCCCGAGACGGGCGTGGGCCCGATCTCGGCCGCGCCGTGGGGTTCGGCCGGCATCCTGCCGATCTCCTGGTCGTACGTGCGCCTCATGGGCGGCGAGGGCCTCAAGCGCGCCACCCAGGTGGCGGTGCTCGGAGCCAACTACATCGCCAAGCGCCTGGAGCCGCACTACCCGGTGCTCTACACCGGCCCGGGCAACCTGGTCGCGCACGAGTGCATCATCGACCTGCGTCCGCTGTCGAAGGCGACGGGCGTGAGCGTGGACGACATCGCCAAGCGTCTGATCGACTACGGCTTCCACGCGCCGACCATGTCCTTCCCGGTGGCCGGCACGCTGATGATCGAGCCGACCGAGTCGGAGGACCTCACCGAGATCGACCGCTTCTGCGACGCGATGATCGCGATCCGCGGCGAGATCGAGCGGGTCGTGGGCGGCGAGTGGCCGGTGGACGACAACCCGCTGGCGAACGCCCCCCACACGGCGGCCGCGCTGGGCGGGGAGTGGAACCACCCGTATACCCGTGACGAGGCCGTCTTCCCGGGCGGGGTCACGGCGGCGGAGAAGTACTGGCCGCCGGTGCGCCGTATCGACGGTGCCTTCGGCGACCGCAACCTGGTCTGCTCCTGCCCGCCGCTGGACGAGTACGACAACTGAGCGGTCTGCCGGAGCGGGTTGCCGTACGGCGACCTGACATATTCGTATGACATGACCGTATGACGAAGGGGCCGGTCCGGGATGATGAATCCCGGACCGGCCCCTTCTCGGTTCGTGCTGTTCCGCGCGTGCTGCTGCGCGGTGCTCTCGGATGCAGTCGCCGATTAGGCCGCCTTCACCACGTGCGCCGCCGCGAGCGGACGGTGCGGTGCGATGATCTGGCCGTCCGGCAGCAGCTCACCGGTGTCCTCGAAGAGCAGGACGCCGTTGCACAGCAGGCTCCAGCCCTGCTCCGGGTGGTTCGCCACCGGCTTGGCGGCCTCCCGGTCGGCGGAGTCGGCTGACGGGCATGCTGGCTGGTGCTGGCACATGGATGCGTTCTTTCGCTGCGGTGTGGTCTGTGTGCTGCGGCTCGATGCCTTGTTCATGGCCGCCCCCCGTTTTCAACGTCTTGGTTTGGTCAGGATCCCAGTGTTGCCCTCCGGACCGGAGTCCGCAGGGATTTCCCGGCAGCTGTCCTCATGGATTGAGGACGCATCACTCGTGCGGGCGGTTCAGTTCAACTCCCCTGTCATTTCGGGTGGTTCACAGGTGGCCCGAGTGGGCTAGACCGAATGGGCCGTTCGGATCAGCCCCCGCATCGTGCCTGGTCAGGCGGCCGGCGCCGCCACCGACGGCGGGAGCGGCGGGGCGGGCGGGGTCAGCCGGTGGGTCAGCACCGGCAGCAGTTCGGACACGGGATGCGGCCGGTAGGCGGCGATGCCGGGCGGCGCCGGCGCCAGCGGCACCAGCAGGTCCGCGGCGGCCGGCAGCCCGGCGGAGGCGTCCGCCCCCACCGCCCCGTGCAGCCAGAGCGTCAGCATGTACAGCTCCGGTACGGACAGCAGCCGGGGCTGGTAGTTCTTGCCGAGCGACTCCGCCTGGCGGAGGGCGCGTTCGGTCGCTGCCACGTAGGGGCCCTCGAAGAAATGGGAGAAGGCCCACCCGTCCGGCGTCAGCCGGGTGTCCGCGGCGGCGACGTAGCGGTCGCCGCTGCGGATCAGGAACCGCCAGCCGGTCAGCCGGGTGCGGGGCGGGCGGCCCCCCGCAGCGAGCTGGGAGATGTTCAGCCGGTCGAGGACGTGCACCGGCAGGGGCAGTTCGGCGGTCAGCGGCCCCTGCAGCGCGCGCAAGGACGGGGTGTGCGCCTCGTGCACGGCGGTGGGGGAACCGAGTGCCGCGAGGACGCTGCGCAGGGCGGGCGCGGGAGCCGGAGGGACATGCAGCGGCATGGTGGGTCGCCTCTCACTTGGGAGACCTGTGGAACGGGGCAGGTGCGGACGGCGCTGTCGCATTCTGGGGCCAGAGGGGGGCTGAGGGGCAATGGCCGCGCGCCAACTCTCTGCCTCGTTTGCGGAGTTTATACGACATGTGTTCACCCAGTGTTTCGGCTAGCTGTCCCACCTATTGCGGACAAGGCGCTTACCGGTCCCGCTGCGATGGCTTTCATGCCGGATAGCCGCGAACAAGTCGCGCTGACCTCGGAGGCTACCGGAAAGGGGCTCGGCTGGAAAGCGCCCATAATCCGGAACCGGCAAAACCTACGCGGAATTTGCAGAAGACGGCTTGCCAGGTGAATGTGCCATAGCGCCCGTCGGCCAAACCGGCGCACGCTCCCCGCCACGCACGCCTCCCCGGCGTTATGGATCACGCCCGCGGGGCATCATCGACCGTACACGCGAGCCTGGGTGCGCGGGGCCGGGCCATTTGAGGAGGGGGCGCTTCGATGGGGGAGAAGGTCGTGGCGGGCGGATTCGACCTGTCCGATCGGCATCGGTACCGCAGGAAGCTCCACGAGTGTCTGGAGGGGCTGGAGCGACTTCTGGCGGAGAAGAGGTTCGATCGGCCCAAGAACATGATGGGGCTGGAGATCGAGCTGAATCTCGCGGGCGCCGACGGTTTGCCGCGCATGGTGAATGCGCAGGTACTGGAGAGGATTGCGAGCACTGATTTCCAGACCGAACTCGGAATGTTCAACCTGGAGGTGAACGTACTTCCGCACCGGCTCGGCGGACGGGTATTCGACCAGCTCGCCGAGGAACTGAGCACGGGGCTCGCCTATGCCCACCGGCAGGCCGCGGACATCGACGCCGGAGTGGTGATGATCGGCATCCTGCCGACGATCACCCGCTCCGATCTCGTCACCGCAAACCTGTCGGCGGTGGACCGCTACTCGCTGCTGAACGAGCAGATCCTGATGATGCGCGGCGAGGACTTCCGGCTGGACATCGACGGCGTCGAGCGGCTGACGTGGAGCACCGGTTCGATCGTCCCCGAGGCCGCGTGCACCTCCGTGCAGCTGCACCTGCAGGTGACACCGGGCCGCTTCGCCGACGTGTGGAACGCGGCGCAGGCGGTGACGGCCGTGCAGATAGCAGTCGGCGCCAATTCGCCGTTCCTGTTCGGGCGCGAGCTCTGGCGGGAGTCGCGGCCGCCGCTGTTCACCCAGGCCACCGACACCCGGCCGCCCGAGCTCCAGGCGCAGGGGGTACGGCCGCGGACCTGGTTCGGTGAGCGCTGGGTGGAGTCGGCGTACGAGCTGTTCGCGGAGAACGTCCGCTACTTCCCCGCACTCCTGCCGATCTGCGACGAGGAGGAGCCGCTGCGTGTCCTGGCGGAGGGCGGGGTGCCGAGCCTGCAGGAGCTGGTCCTGCACAACGGGACCGTCTACCGCTGGAACCGGCCCGTGTACGGGGTCGCCGACGGGGTGCCGCACCTGCGGGTGGAGAACCGGGTGCTGCCCGCGGGGCCGACCGTCGCCGACGTGGTGGCGAACGCCGCGTTCTACTACGGGCTCGTCCGCACCCTCGCCGACGAACAGCGGCCGGTGTGGACCCGGCTGCCGTTCGCCGAGGCGGAGGCCAACTTCGACGCGGCGTGCCGGTACGGGATTGACGCCCGGCTGAGGTGGCCGCGCCGCGGCCGGGGCGGCGGGCTGGCCGGCGTGTCCGCCGTACGCCTCGTCCTGGACGAGCTGCTGCCGATGGCGGCGGCCGGGCTGGACGCCTGGGGCATCGAGCCCGCCGACCGGGACCGCTACCTCGGGATCATCGAGGAGCGCTGTCAGAGGCGGGTCAACGGGGCGACCTGGCAGGTGGACACCTATCACCGGGCGCTCGCGTCCGGGATGGAGCGGGACGCCGCGCTGGCCGCGGTCACCCGCCGGTACAGCGAGCTCAGCCACCGGGGCGAGCCGGTGCACACCTGGCCCGTCGGGCTGGTGGAGGAGGAGGTGGACGCCCCGCTGCCGCTGCGGCGCTGAGTCGCGGCCGGCCCGGCGTGCGAGGCCCGTGATCCCGTTCCCCCGGTGAGGAGGCAGTATGGGGTGGTCGGAACGGGATGGCGGGACGGGAGGCGGACGTGCGGGCTGAGCCGGAGCCGGTGGTCGAGGCGGCGCCACACGGTGGGCGCGGGGTACTGCGCGCCGAGACGCTGCTCGTGCTGGCGCTGTCGCTGGGCGCGAGCGCCGTCTCCGCGCTGATCAGCTTCATCGGCTCGCTGACCAAGCCCGGCGGCCTCAAGGACCAGGCGGCCACGCTGAACGGTTCGTACGCCCCCGGCCGGCCCTGGCTGGACCTTGCCTGGCAGCTGTTCGGGATCGCCACCGCGCTGGTTCCGGTGCTGCTGGTCGCCCACCTGCTGACCCGGGAGGGGGCGCCGGGCCTGCGGGTGCTCGGCCTGGACCGGACCCGGCCCGCCTGGGACCTGGGACGCGGCGCCGTGGTCGCGGCCGGGATCGGCAGTGCGGGGCTCGCCTTCTACCTGGCGGCGCGGGCGGGCGGCTTCAACCTGACGGTGGTGCCGGAGGCGCTCCCCGACGTGTGGTGGAAGTTCCCCGTACTGGTCCTCTCCGCGGTGCAGAACTCCGTGGTGGAGGAGGTCATCGTGCTGGCCTACCTGCTGCGCCGGCTCGACCAGCTGGGCTGGTCGCCGACGGGCGCGCTGCTGGCCAGCTCGGTGCTGCGCGGCTCGTACCACCTCTACCAGGGGATCGGCGGCTTCCTGGGCAACGTGGTGATGGGCGTCGTCTTCGTGCTGGCCTACCGCCGCTGGGGCCGGGTCGGGCCCCTCGTCGTCGCGCACGCCCTGCTCGACATCGTGGCCTTCGGCGGGTACGCGCTGCTCGCGGGCAAGGTGGGCTGGCTCCCCACCCCGTAACCGCCCGGTTCGCGGGGGGAGCCACCGTCCGGTTCAAGGACACGGTCGTGGACCCGAAGGCGGTCACGGTCGACAGCGCGACCCGGATCACCGTGAAAGTGCCGTTGCGGGTTACCCGTCCCGAACCCTCCCGACGAGTTTCGGTACAGCGGGCATCGAGGGTTCCGCGGAGGGGGTCCGTCCGGCTCAGGGCCGGGCCAGGAGTTCCCCGTCGATGACCGTGACCGCGTGGCCGGTCAGCAGGGTGCGGTCGTCGGCCAGGGTGACCCGGACCAGGCCGGTGCGGTCCCCGCCCTGCAGGCCCGTGAGCTCGTTGCGGCCCAGGCGGGCGGCCCAGAACGGGGCGAGCGCCGTGTGGGCGCTGCCGGTGACCGGGTCCTCGTCGATCCCGAAGGCCGGGAAGAAGCCCCGGGAGACGAAGTCGTACCCGCGGGAGGGGTCCTCGGCCGCCGCGGTGACGATCACCCCGCGCCGGGCGTAGCCGCGCAGCGCGGCGAAGTCGGGGCGCAGCTCCCGTACGGTCCGCTCGTCCGCCAGCTCGACCAGCAGGTCGCCGATGTGCGCCGCGGTGTCGTGGACGGACACGATGCCGGCGCCCAGGGCCTGCTGCACCGCCGGGACCGTCTCCACCGGGGTGAGGGAGGACGTGGGGAAGTCCAGCGTGATCGTGCCGTCCTCCGAGGCCTCGGCCGTGAGGATGCCGCACCGCGCCCTGAAGCGGATGGGACCCCGGGCCAGACCCCCGGTCGTCAGGACGTGGGCGGTGGCCAGGGTGGCGTGCCCGCACATGTCGACCTCGGCGGTCGGGGTGAACCAGCGCAGCGCCCAGTCGGCGTCCTCGCCGGGCGGCAGGGGAAGCGCGAAGGCCGTCTCGGAGAGGTTGACCTCGGCGGCGACCTGGCGCAGCCATGCGTCCGGCGGGAACGCGCCGTCGAGCAGCAGGACTCCGGCGGGGTTGCCGCGGAAGGGGCGGTCGGTGAAGGCGTCGACGATTCTCAGGCGCATGCCCCGAACGTAGGGGTCCCTCGTGATCGGCGCCAAGGCCAATCCGTGAGGACTGGCCTGGTCACCGACGTGTTCGGAATGAGTTTCCGATATATCGTTGACGCATCGCGATGGGTCGGCGATAGTTGAGATATCGCAACGGTGACCACCGGGGCGAGGAGCACGCATCACGACGCACATCACGACACAGACGAAAGGAGCGCAGTCATGCGTTCACACGGACAGCACGGACACGGCCACGGACATGAGCACGGACGGGGCCACGGCCACTGCGGGCCCGATCGTCGGGAGGAGTTCAGGGGGCTGCGCGCCGCCTTCGGCCCCTTCGGGCCGCCCTTCGGCGGCGGACCCTTCGGCGGGCGCGGCGGACGCGGCGGACCGCGCGGCCGGGCCCGGCGCGGCGACGTACGCGCCTCGATCCTGGCGCTGCTCAAGGACCGCCCGATGCACGGCTACGAGATGATCCAGGAGATCGGCGAGCGCAGTGGCGGGGCCTGGAAGCCCAGCCCCGGCTCGGTGTACCCGACCCTCCAGCTGCTGGAGGACGAGGGTCTGATCACAAGCGAGAGCGAGGGCGGCAAGAAGCTGTTCACGCTCACGGACGCCGGCCGCACCGAGGCCGAGTCCGGCCCCGAGGCCCCCTGGGCCGAGGCCGGCCGCGGCTTCGACTTCGAGGCGATGCACGAGGTCCGGACGGCCGGGGTCGGCCTGATGGAGGCCTTCGGGCAGGTCTTCAAGACCGGCTCGCCGGAGCAGCGCGAAAAGGCCCTTGCGGTCATCAACGACGCCCGCAAGAAGCTCTACCTGATCCTGGCCGACGAGCACTGAGGCGGCCGTTCCCCCGGCGCAGCGCGCCCCGCGAGTCGTCTCGCGGGGCGCGCTGCGTACGTACGGAGGCGTGCGGAGGGGTCAGGCGACCAGGCCGGCCAGCTTGCGCAGCGACTCGTTCAGTGCGGCGGTGGCCGAGTCCTTGAGCTTGCCCGCCATCAGGGACACGGCCGCCCCCGTGAACTCCCCGTCGATGCGGACGGTGGTGGCGGCGCCGTCCGGAACCAGGGTGTAGCGGGTGAGGACGGCCACGCCCATCGGGCCCTTGCCCGTGATGGCGAAGAGGCGCTCGTCCTCCAGCTCCGACACGGTCCAGACGACCTCGGCCGGGAAGCCCATCATCTTCATGTTCTCCGCGAAGGTGGCGCCGACCGCGAGGGTCTCGGGGCCGCCGTTCGGGAAGCTGGTGTGGGTCATGCTCCACTGTCCGTACGCCGGCCAGTCCGTCAGCTGGGCCCAGACCTTCGCGGCGGGCGCCTCGATGCTTGATTCCGCGGTGACTTCAGCCATGGGGCCACCCCTTCTCGTCGGGTACGTGCGGCGGAACGTAGCCCCGGCCGGTGCAACATTCAATACTGACGACCTGTCAGAAACCATCGGTCCGGTCACGGCGGGTACCGGGTGCGTCTCAACAGGCGTCACCGCGGTGACGGTCCTGACGGGCCCTGTCATGATGGCCGGATGCAAGCCTCAGGGAAAAACGCCGGACTCGGCCTCGCGCTGGTCTCGGCGTTCGCGTTCGGCGGTTCGGGAGTGGCGGCCAAGCCGCTCATCGAAGCGGGTCTGGATCCGCTGCACATGGTGTGGCTCAGGGTGGCCGGGGCGGCACTGGTGCTGTCCCCGCTGGCCTGGCGCCACCGCGACCTCGTCTTCCGCAAGCCCCTGCTGCTCGCCGGATTCGGCCTGGTCGCCGTCGCGGGCGTGCAGGCCTTCTATTTCGCCTCCCTCTCCCGGATCCCGGTCGGCGTGGCCCTGCTGCTGGAGTACCTCGGCCCCGCACTGCTGCTCGGCTGGATCCGGTTCGTGCAGCGCAAACCGGTGACGCGGGCGGCCGCGGCCGGGGCCGCGGTAGCCGTCGTGGGGCTGGCCTGCGTGGTGGAGATCTGGTCCGGACTGAGCCTGGACCCGCTCGGGGTGCTGCTCGGCCTCGCCGCCGCCTGCTGCCAGGCCTTCTACTTCGTCTTCGCCGACCAGGGCGCCGACGGTGAGGACGTGCCCGAACCGCTCGGCGTCATCGCGTACGGCATGCTGATCGGCGCGCTGGTGATGACGGTGATCGCGCGGCCGTGGGGGATCGACTGGCACGTGCTGGGCGGCCCGGCCCGGATGGGCGATCTGACGGTGCCCGCGCCGGTGCTGCTGGGCTGGGTGGTGCTGGTCGCGACCGTCTTCGCGTACCTGACCGGCGTGGTCTCGGTCCGCAGGCTCTCCCCGCAGGTCGCCGGTGTGGTGGCCTGCCTCGAAGCGGTCGTGGCCACCGTCTTCGCGTGGGTGCTGCTGAACGAGCACCTCTCGACCCCGCAGATCGTCGGCGGCGCGCTGGTGCTGGGCGGGGCCTTCATCGCGCAGTCCTCGCGGCCGGCTCCGCCGGGGGGCGCCGACCCGGCGGCCATCGCGATGGACCGGGAGACGACCACCGCCTAGGGTGGGGTCATGCCTTCGACTGCCGTGCTTCCCCCTCCCGCCGCGTAGCGCGGGCGGCTGCCACCAAGCCGAGAACCCGGCCCGGGACACCCCGGGCTGGTGTGTGCTGCCCGCGAAGCGATGACCTGCACCTTTCATCCTTCTCACGCATGCGCGGAGCACTTCTCGTGTCGAATCATTCGCCCGCAGCCGGGCGCAGTCTGCTGTACCTCGTCGTCGCCGGAGCCGCCTGGGGCACCGCCGGGGCGGCCGCCTCCCTCCTCTTCCTGGCCAGCGACCTCGGCCCGCTCGCCCTGTCCTTCTGGCGGTGTGCGGGCGGGCTGGTGCTGCTGCTCGGGGTGCTCGCCGTCCGCCGGCCGGGCCGGCGCCGGGGGACCGGCCGCCGGGGCCAGGAGCCGGGGCGGCCGTCGGTGGCATCGCTCATCGGAACCGGCCTCATGTTCACGCTGTTCCAGTCCGCTTACTTCGGCTCCGTGCGCCAGACCGGCCTCGCGGTCGGCACCGTCGTCACCCTCGGCGCGGGTCCCGTGCTGATCGCGCTCGGGGCTCGGTACCGGATGGGCGAGCGGCTCGGCCGGGGCGGGGTGGCCGCCGTCCTCGGCGCGCTCGCCGGGCTGGTGGTCCTGGTGCTCGGCGGCGGGGGCGGGGAGGTGCGGCCCCTCGGTGTCGTCCTGGCGCTGCTGTCGGCCGCCGGGTACGCGGGCATGACCCTGCGGGCCCGTCTCCTCGGGCGGCGCGGTGTGGCCGGGGATCCGCTGGTCACCACCGCCTGGTCGGTGGCCGTGGGCGCCGTGTGCCTGCTGCCGCTCGCCGCGCTGGAGGGGCTGCTGCCGCACACCGCCGAACCGGGGCGGGTGCTGTGGCTGCTGGTGTACGTCGCCACCGTCCCGACGGCGCTGGCGTACGCGCTGTACTTCACCGGGGCCGCCGCCGTACGGGCCGCGACCGTCTCGGTGATCATGCTGATCGAGCCGGTCAGCGCGGCGGTGCTCGCCGTTCTGCTGCTGGACGAGCGGCTGACGGGCTCGGTGGTGCTGGGCACCGTACTGCTGCTGGGCTCGGTCGGTGCGCTCATCGCGGCGGAGGCGCGCAGGCCGGCCGGGGCCGGGCCGGCGGACGGCGATACCGCTGACGGCGACGCAGCAGACGGCGACGCAGCAGACGGCGGGCCCGAGGAGAGGCCCGCCGCCGCGCCGGCTCAGAGCGCCGCGAGGTAGTCCGGAGCGGCGATCCCGGGGGCCAGGTCGTCGGCGGGGACGGGAGTTCCGTGCACCGGCGCGACCGGGACCACGCCCGACCAGTAGGGCAGGTCCATGTCCTCGGGCTCGTCGTTCGGCCCGCCGGTGCGGATCTTCGCGGACACCTCGGCCAGGTCCAGGCGGATGACCGCGGTCGCGGCGAGTTCCTTGGCGTTGGCGGGCCGGGAGTCGGCCGAGCGGCCCGGGACCACGTGGTCGACGAGGGCGTCGAGGGCCATCCGGCGCTCGTCCTCGTCGGTCACCTGGTACGCCGTCCCGTGCACCACCACCGAGCGGTAGTTGATCGAGTGGTGGAAGGCCGAGCGGGCCAGCACCAGCCCGTCGACGTGCGTCACGGTGAGGCAGACGGGCAGCCCCGGGTCCGCCTGGCCCGCCGCGCGCAGGGGGCGCGAGCCCGTCGAGCCGTGGACGTAGAGGGTCTCGCCGACCCGGCCGTAGAGGGTCGGCAGGACCACCGGGGCGCCGTCGCGGACGAAGCCGAGGTGGCAGACGTACGCCTGGTCGAGTATCGCGTGGACGGTCTCGCGGTCGTAGCTCGCCCGCTCGCGCGAGCGGGTCGGGACGGTCCGGTCGGTGGGCTCGTAGGCGGCGGCCGCCCCGGCGGTCCCGGGCGTCCCGCTCGGCTCGTGCGTCTCGGTGGTGGCGGTCATGATGCGAGCTCCGTTGTACTAGTGCATAATTGGCTTTGTGCTAGGAGAGTATCGGATCGCAGGGCGCCGCGCATCGGAAATCGCGGCCAGTGTCGAAGCGGGCGTCGGCTCGGGCGCGCTCCCGCCGGGAGCGCTGCTGCCGCCGATGCGCGAGCTCGCGGGAGTGCTCGGGGTGAACCCGAACACCGTGGCCGCCGCGTACCGGACACTGCGCGAGCGCGGGGTCATCGAGACGGACGGGCGGCGCGGCAGCCGGGTCCTGGCCCGGCCCGCCACGGCCCCGCGCGATGCGCTGCGGGTGGCGGTGCCGGCAGGCGTACGGGACGTCCAGGAGGGCAACCCGGACGTCGGGCTGCTGCCGTCGCTGGACGGGGCCCTGGCAGCGGCGGCGCGGCGCGCCGCCCAGGCGCCGACGCTGTACGGGGAGGACCCGGTGGTGCCGCAGCTCGCGGAGCTGGCCCGGGCGGACCTGGACGCGGACGGGGTGCCGGCCGGGCCGCTGGCGGTGACCTCCGGAGCGCTCGACGCGATCGAACGGGTGCTGACCGCGCACCTGCGCCCGGGCGACGCCGTGGCCATCGAGGACCCCGGCTGGGGGAGCGCGCTGGACCTGGTGGCCGCGCTCGGCCTGCGCGTGCTGCCGGTGGCGGTCGACGACGAGGGGCCGCTGGCCGGGGCGGTGGAGCGGGCGCTGGACGAGGGAGCCCGGGCGCTCGTGGTGACGGCGCGGGCGCAGAACCCGACCGGCGCGGCGGTGAGCGGGCCCCGGGCGCGGGAGTTGCGGGAGGTGCTGGCCCGCCGACCCGAGGTGCTGGTCATCGACGACGACCACGGGCACGGCATCGTCGATCTCCCGCTGCACTCGCTGGGCGGGGTGACCCGGCACTGGGTGCTGGTGCGGTCGACGGCGAAGGCGTACGGGCCGGACCTGCGCCTCGCGGTGCTGACGGGCGACTCCGTGACCCTGGACCGGGTGCGGGGCCGACAGCGGCTGGGCCCGGGATGGGTGAGCCGGCTGCTCCAGTACGCCGTGATCGAGCTGTGGACCTCGGGCGCCGTGGACCGGGCAGCGGTGGCGCGGTCGTACGGGGAACGGCGCGACGGGCTGGTCGAGGCACTGCGGGAGCGGGGGGTGCGGGCGCACGGGCGGAGCGGGATGAACGTGTGGGTGCCGGTGGCGGACGAGACGGCGGTGGTGACGCGGCTGCTGGCGGCGGGCTGGGCGGTGGCTCCCGGCGGGCGGTTCCGGGTGGAGTCGGGGCCGGGCGTACGGGTGACGGTGTCGGGCATCGGGCTCGGCGAGGTGGCCTTCCTCGCCGACGCCCTGGCCGCGGCGGTCCGTCCGGCCCCCGGCCGCCGCTTCGGCTGACGGGGACCACCGGTGGCCCGGAGCCCGAGCCGCCGGCTCAGCCGCGCACCCGCCGGCGGAGCCGGCCCGGCAGCTTCGGCCGGTGTGCCCGCCGGCCCTCCTTCGACCCGCTCGGCCTGGTCTGCGTGAGGGCCGCGCCCGCCAGGACGATCGCCGCGCCCAGCGGGGTGTTCCAGTGGAGGTGCTCGCCCAGGAGCAGGACGCCCGCCGTGGTGGCGATGACCGGGATGAAGTACGTGACCATCTGGGCCGTGGTCGGGCCCACCTCCGTCACCAGTCCGTACTGCATCTGCAGGGCCAGGCCCGTGCCGAGGGCGCCCAGGGCCACGACCGAGAGGGTCGGCCACAGCGGGAAGGCCGCGGGGGCCGAGGTGAACAGCGCGCTGACGAGGAGAAGTTGGCCCGTGGAGAGCAGGAGCTGCGCCCCGGTCAGCGCCACCGGCGAGCTCGGCGTCGAGGCCAGCGTGCGGCGGACGTAGATCCAGCCGACGGGGTAGCAGAGCGAGGCCAGCAGGGCGAGCGCCGTTCCCTTGGCGTCGATGCCGGAGAAGCCCTGCCAGGCGCCGAGGACGGTCAGCACCCCGAGGAAGCCAAGGCCCAGCCCGGCGAACCGGCGGCGGGTGGGGCGGTCCTCGGACAGCGCGACCATTGACAGCGCCATGCCCCACAGCGGCGAGGTGGCGTTGCAGATGCCGGCCAGGCTGGAGGCGATGCTCAGTTCCGCGTACGAGAAGAGCGAGAACGGGGCCGTGTTCAGCAGGAGCGCCGCCACCGCGAGGTGGCCCCAGGTCCGCCGGCCGCGGGGGAGCGGCTCACGGCGCACCAGCAGCACGGTGAGCAGGGCGAGCGCCCCGAACAGGACCCGGCCCAGGGCCACCTGGAACGGCGCGTACCCCTGCGTGCCCACCTTGATCAGAAGAAAGCTGAAGCCCCAGATCACCGAGAGGAAGGCGAACCGCAGCCGCCAGTCGAGGCGGGTCGTCCGGGCAGCGGAGGCAGTGGGTGGCAGGGCGGTGCGGGGAAGGGTGGGTGCGCTCATGGGGTGTACTCTGCTCCGCGCGACTTCGTAGGACAAGCGAGATTCCTTGGCGGTGACGGCGTAGCATCTCTTACATGTTGAACCTGGAGCGCCTGCGCACCCTCGACGCCCTCGCCCGCCACGGCTCCGTCAGCGGCGCGGCCGACGGACTGCACGTGACCACCTCCGCGGTGTCCCAGCAGATGGCCAAGCTGGAGCGCGAGGTGGGCCAGCCCCTGCTGGCCAAGAACGGGCGGGGCGTGCGGCTCACCGATGCGGGCCGGCTGCTGGCCGACCACGCGGCCCGGATCATCTCCCAGGTGGAACTCGCCCAGGCCGACGTCGAGGCCCAGCGGGGCTGTGCGGTCGGTGCACTGCGGATCGGGGCCTTCCCCACCGCCATGCGGGGACTGCTGCCGCAGGCGCTGAACGTGCTGCGCGGGGAACACCCGGAGCTGCGCCCGCACGTGCGGGAGCAGGAGCCCGAGGAGAGCATGGCGGCGGTCGTGCGCGGCGACCTCGACCTGGCGCTGGCGATCGACTGGCACAACAAGCGGATGCCGGTGCCCGCCGAGCTCACCCGCGCGCACCTGCTCGACGACTCCTGCGACATCGCGGTCCCGGCCGGGCACCCGCTCGCCGACCGGGAGCGGATCTCCCTGGCCGAATTCGCCGAGGACGAATGGATCTCCTGGAACGAGGGCCAGTTCTGCCACGAGTGGCTGGTCTTCACCCTGCGCGGCACCGGCATCGAGCCCCGCATCGCGCACATCGCGGAGGAGCACCACACCCAGCTCGCCTTCGTCGAGGCCGGACTCGGGGTCTGCGTGACGCCGCGGCTCGGGCGCGGCCCGGTGCCGGCCGGGGTGCGGCTGCTGCCGGTGAGCGACGCCGTCCGCCGCCACGTGTACGTCGTATGGCGGGCGGACGCCGACCGCCGGCCCTCGATCCGGGCCGCCGTCACCGCCCTTCAGCAGGTCGCCGCGCAGCTGTGAGGCAGCCCGGACCTCCTACAGCTTGCGGAAGTCCCAGGAGACGACGGACTCGGGCGTCAGCCGGATCCAGGCGTGCCGGCCGTCGTGGGGCATCTCCGCGATGCCGAAGTTCTTGGCCGGAAAGAGCCGTTCCACCTCCTCCAGTTCCGCGCACGGCTCGCCCGTGCGCGGGGCCTCGCCCACGAAGACGGCGCTGCCGGACAGCTCCACCCCGCGCAGTTCGCCGTACGCCTCACCCGCGTCCACGACCACCGAGATCCGCGGGTCCTTGCGCAGGTCGGACCAGCGGCGGCTGCGCGTGATCGAGTACAGCCACAGCGAGCTGCCGTCCCAGGCGAACCACAGGGCGCCCACGTGCGGACTTCCGTCCGGGGAGACCGTCGCCACCCGGCAGGTGCGCTGTTCGCGCAGGAAGGCGTCCACTTCCTCGCCGGTCATCATGATGCGGCGGCCCCGCCGCTGTGTGCCGTCCATCCGTTTCGCACCCCTTCACATCTGACTGTGTGTCAGGAATCATGCGGGCTCTTGGTCCGTCACGCCAGGGGGAGTCATGCCGCACCTCGATCCCGCCACCACCGCGCTGCTCACCGTCGAATGCCAAAACGGTGTCGTCGGCGAGGAGAGCGCCCTGCCCGAACTGGCCAAGGAGGCCCGGGACTCCGGCATGCTGGGGCGGGTGGCCGCCCTGGTAGACGGCGCGCACCGGGCCGGCGTGCAGGTGCTGCACGCGGTCGCCGAACGGCGGCCCGACGGCCTCGGTGCGAACGCCAACGCACGCCTGTTCCGGGCCGCCGCGAAGCTGCCGGTGCGGCAGCTGACGGGGAGCAGGGCGGTCGAGGTGGCCGCGCCCATCGCGGTGGGCGACCGCGACCTGGTGGTCCGCCGCCTGCACGGGCTCTCACCGATCGCCGGCACCGATGTCGACGCCCTGCTGCGCAACCTCGGGATCCGCACGCTCGTCGTCACCGGGGTCTCCTCCAACATCGCGATCCCCAACGCCGTCTTCGACGCCGTGAACCTCGGCTACGAGGTGGTGGTCCCCTCCGACGCCGTCACCGGCGTTCCCGCCGCCTATACCGCCGAGGTGATCCGCAACTCCCTCGCACTGGTGGCGGCCATCACCACGACCGAAGCCCTCCTCACCCAGTGGGCTTCCGTGCGCTGACCCCCGTAACCTGGGCGGATGCTGTCCGAAGTGATCGCGACCCGTTACGTCACGCCCTTGCGTGAGGGCGGCTCGCTCCCGGGAATCGTCGAGGCCGACGACCTCGGTACCTACGTCATGAAGTTCACCGGAGCCGGCCAGGGGCGCAAGACGCTCGTGGCCGAGGTCATCTGCGGCCGCCTCGCCCAGCGGCTCGGCCTGCGCGTGCCGCGGCTGGTGCAGATGCAGCTCGACCCCGTCATCGGGCTCGGCGAGCCCGACCAGGAGGTCCAGGAGCTGCTCAAGGCCAGCGGCGGGCTCAACCTCGGGATGGACTACCTGCCCGGCTCGATCGGCTTCGACCCGCTCGCGTACCGGGTGGACCCGGCCGAGGCGGGTCGCGTGGTCTGGTTCGACGCCCTGATCAACAACGTCGACCGGTCCTGGCGCAATCCGAACATGCTGGTCTGGCACGGTGAGCTCTGGCTCATCGACCACGGCGCCACCATGATCTGGCACCACAACTGGCCCACCGCCGAGGCCGCCGCCGCCAAGCCCTACAACGCCTCCGACCACGTGCTGGCCCCCTTCGGCCCGGACGTCGCGGCGGCCGCGCAGGAGCTCGCGCCGCTGGTGACCGGGGAACTGCTCACCGAGGTGGCCGCCGACGTCCCCGACGAGTGGCTGGTGGACGAGCCGGGCTTCGACTCGACGGACGCCCTCCGTCAGGCGTACGTGGACGCGCTGCTGCCGCGCGCGGCGACGATCCACGAGAGGATCTCGATGGAGGCCGAGGTGAAGGTCCGGTCGGGTCCGCCCGGCTGGCTGGCCGAACGCCTCGCCCCCCGGCCCCGGAAGAAGAAGAGCGACAACGAGTGACCAAGCGGGATGTGTTCGAGTACGCGCTGGTGCGCGTGGTGCCCCGGGTGGAGCGCGGGGAGTGCTTCAACGCGGGTGTGATCGTCTACTGCCGGGCGCGTTCGTACGTGGCCGCGCGCACCCACCTCGACGAGGCGAAGCTCCTCGCGCTGGACCCGGAGGCCGATGTGACCGGCGTACGGGCCGCCCTGCACGGGGTCGAGGGCGTGTGCACCGGCGGCGAGCAGGCGGGCCAGGCGGCGGGTGACGACGCCGGGCGCCGCTTCCGCTGGCTGATCGCGCCGCGCAGCACGGTGGTCCAGCCGGGCCCGGTGCACACCGGGCTGACGGCCGACCCGGAGGCCGAGGTGGAACGCCTGCTCGACCTGCTGGTGCGCTGATCCGTATGACCTGAGAGCCCTGGGGCCCGGTGCCGTTGACACCGGGTGCCAGGGCTCCTAGCGTCTCCTCAGCTGAAGCTACTAAGCGGTTGCTCACCTACCGGGCACCGCTGATCAGGATTCCGAGGGCGAGGAGATCCAGCATGTCCACCACCGAGCAGCGCGTCGCGATCGTGACCGGGGCGGCCCGGGGCATCGGCGCGGCCACCGCCGTACGCCTGGCCGCCGAGGGCCGCGCAGTAGCCGTACTCGACCTCGACGAGGCGGCCTGCAAGGACACCGTCGAGGCCATCACGGCGGCCGGCGGCAAGGCCCTGGCCGTCGGCTGCGACGTATCCGACGCGGCGCAGGTGGAGGCGGCCGTCGAGCGGGTCGTGAGCACCCTCGGCGCGCCGACCATCCTGGTCAACAACGCGGGCGTGCTGCGCGACAACCTGCTGTTCAAGATGAGCGAGAACGACTGGGACACCGTCATGAACGTCCACCTGCGCGGTGCGTTCCTGATGGCGAAGGCGTGTCAGAAGCACATGGTTGACGCCAAGTTCGGCCGTATCGTCAACCTCTCCAGCAGCTCGGCGCTGGGCAACCGCGGCCAGGTCAACTACTCCGCCGCCAAGGCCGGCCTCCAGGGCTTCACCAAGACCCTGGCCATCGAGCTGGGCAAGTTCGGCGTCACCGCCAACGCCGTCGCCCCGGGCTTCATCGTCACGGAGATGACGGCCCAGACGGCCGCGCGCGTGGGCATGGGCTTCGAGGAGTTCCAGGCCGCCGCGGCCACCCAGATCCCGGTCCAGCGCGTCGGCCGTCCGGACGACATCGCGAACGCGATCGCCTTCTTCACGGGCGAGGCCGCCGGCTTCGTCTCCGGCCAGGTCCTGTACGTGGCCGGCGGCCCGCTCAACTGACGAGAGGAAGGTTCCACGCCATGGCGTACGAAGGAACGGACAGCGGGAAGGTCGCGCTGATCACCGGCGCGAGCCGGGGCATCGGCTACGGCATCGCGCAGGCGCTGGTCGCCCGGGGTGACCGGGTGTGCATCACCGGGAGGAACGAGGAAGCCCTCAAGGAGGCCGTCGAGGCACTCGGCGCGGACCGGGTGATCGGGGTCGCCGGCAAGGCGCACGACGAGGCCCATCAGGCCGCCGCGGTCGAGCGCACGATGGAGGCTTTCGGCCGCGTCGACTTCCTGATCAACAACGCGGGGACCAATCCGGTCTTCGGGCCGATCGCCGATCTTGACCTGGGGGTGGCGCGCAAGGTCTTCGAGACCAATGTGATCTCGGCGCTCGGCTTCGCCCAGCGGACCTGGCACGCCTGGCAGAAGGACAACGGCGGGGCGATCGTGAACATCGCCTCCATCGCCGGTGTCTCCGCCTCGCCCTTCATCGGGGCGTACGGGATGAGCAAGGCGGCCATGATCAACCTGACCCTGCAGCTCGCCCACGAGATGGCGCCCGGGGTCCGGGTCAATGCGATCGCCCCCGCGGTGGTCAAGACCCAATTCGCCCAGGCGCTCTACGAGGGCCGCGAGCAGGAGGCCTCGGCGGCCTATCCGCTGGGCCGGCTCGGGGTCCCGGAGGACATCGGCGGAGCTGCGGCTTTTCTTACATCTGCACAAGCGGAATGGATCACCGGCCAAACTCTGGTCGTTGACGGAGGAATGTTCCTCAATGCCGGAGTCCACTGACCGATAATCGGACGCATTTGCCTCCAGGAGGGAGGCAAATGCGTACCTAATGTGCACGTAATCGGTCAAGTGCCTCATGAAACCTGCCCATTGGTTTTGTGATGCACTGCGGTAGGGTCTGCCGCACCCCTGGCTGATCGAGGAGCGTGCACGTGTTCAACCGGACCAGATGCCTGCAGATCACTGCGGCCCTTGCGTCCATATCCCTGCTCGCCGGATGCGGTCTGCTTTCGGACGACAGCAGCGACGCCGCGAAGAGAATCGTCGTCGGCACGACGAGCGCACCGTCCACCCTCGATCCCGCCGCGGCCTGGGACGGCTCCTGGGAGCTGTACCGGAACGTCTACCAGACCCTGCTGGCCTTCCCCACGGGCTCCACCAAGCCCCAGCCGGACGCCGCACAGAACTGCGAGTTCACCGACTCGGCGAACGAGTCCTACCGCTGCACCCTGCGCAAGGGCCTGAAGTTCTCCAACGGCGAGGCGCTCGACGCCAAGGCCGTCAAGCACTCCCTCGACCGGATCCGGACCATCGGCTCCAAGACCGGCCCCAAGGACCTCTTCGGCACCCTGGACAAGATCGAGACCCCGGACGCGCTGACGGTCGTCTTCCACCTGAAGACCCCCGACGCGACCTTCCCCTTCGTCCTCGGCTCGCCGGCCGCCTCCCTCGTCGCGCCCAAGGACTACCCCGCCGACAAGGTGCGCGAGGACGGCAAGGTCACCGGCTCAGGCCCCTTCGTGCTCGACTCGTACGACGAGGGCAAGGAGGCGGTGCTCAACAAGAACGGCACCTACAACGGCTTCGCCAACCGCCGTAACGACGGCGTCACCATCCGCTACTTCGCGGACGCCGCCAAAATGGTCGCCGCGCTGAAGGACAAGGAGATCGACGCCACCTACCGAGGTCTGTCGGCTCCCCAGATCAAGGACCTCCAGACCCCCGCCTCGCACGCGCAGGGCGTCCAGGTCGTCGAGAACACCGGCGCCGAGATCCGCTACCTGGTCTTCAACCCCAAGGACCCGGCGGTCAACAAGCTTCCGGTCCGCCAGGCCATCGCGCAGATCCTCGACCGCGGCGCGCTCGTCTCCAAGGTCTACCAGGGCACCGCCGAGCCGCTGTACTCGATGGTCCCCAAGGGCGTGGTCGGCCACAAGACGCCCTTCTACGACACGTACGGCCAGCCGGACGTCGAGAAGGCCAGGAAGATCCTCAAGGGCGCCGGCATCACCCAGCCGGTGGAGCTGACCTTCTGGTACACCACCGACCGGTACGGCGCCTCCACCGCGGACGAGTTCACCGAGATCAAGCGCCAGCTGGACGAGACCAACCTCTTCAGGATCACCCTGCGCGGCCAGCCCTGGAAGGCGTTCCAGGAGGGTTACAAGAACGGCGAGTACCCCGTCTTCGGCCGAGGCTGGTTCCCCGACTTCCCGGACCCCGACAACTTCATCGCCCCCTTCGTGGGCAAGGAGAACGCGGTCGGCACCCCGTACGAGAACGCCGAGATCCTGGGCGAGCTGCTGCCCAAGTCCCGTCGCGAGAGCGACCGCGCCGCGGGCGTGCGCGAGTTCGAGCGGGCGCAGCAGATCTTCGCCGACGACGTCCGGCTGCTGCCGCTGTGGCAGGGCAAGCTCTACGTCGCCGCGCGCGAGGACATCGCGGGCGGCGAGCGGGCCCTGGACCCGCAGACCGTCTTCCAGATGTGGGAGCTGTACCGCAAGACCAGCTGGTGACCGTCCGCGCGGAGCCGGGCGGACGGAGCGCTGTCAGTGGCCCCCGGTAGGTTCTGAGCACTGCACCACGCAGTTGCGCACACTTGTACCGGAGGTTGTCGACGTGACCCAGATGCTGCCCGAGTCCTGGCTCCCCGTCCTCGGCGGGGAGCTGGACCAGCCCTACTTCAAAGAGCTCACCGAGTTCGTCGAGAAGGAACGGGCGAACGGGCCGGTCTACCCGCCCCGCGAGCAGGTCTTCGCGGCTCTGGAGGCCACTCCCTTCGAGAAGGTGAAGGTCCTCGTCCTCGGCCAGGACCCCTACCACGGCGCCGGCCAGGGGCACGGGCTGTGCTTCTCCGTGCGGCCCGGGATCAAGACCCCGCCCTCCCTGCGCAACATCTACAAGGAGATGCACGCCGAGCTGGGCACCCCGATCCCGGACAACGGGTACCTGATGCCGTGGGCCGAGCAGGGCGTCCTGCTGCTCAACGCGGTCCTCACCGTCCGCGAGAGCGAGCCCAACTCGCACAAGGGCAAGGGCTGGGAGCGGTTCACCGACGCGGTGATCCGCGCCGTCGCCGAGCGCCCCGACCCGGCCGTCTTCGTCCTGTGGGGCGCCTACGCCCAGAAGAAGCTGCCGCTGATCGACGAGGAGCGGCACGTGGTCGTCAAGGGCGCCCACCCGTCCCCGCTCTCGGCCAAGAAGTTCTTCGGCTCCCGCCCCTTCACGCAGATCAACGAGGCGGTGGCCGCACAGGGCCATGCGCCGATCGACTGGCGGATCCCGGACCTCGGCTGACGCCCCACCGCGCCTCGGCGCCATTGCCGGTGCCTCCGGCTAGCGTTTGAAGATCAGACCGGAGCAGGTCTGGCAGAGCAAGCCGGAGGCCGCCGTGACCGAGCAGCAGGAGGCGTCGGAGGACGCCGTCATGACCAGGATCGGCCAGGCGGTCATCCTGCTGCACGCCGGCGACCGCGAGGAGGCCCGCAACCGCCTCGGCGAACTCTGGAACGAGATCGGCGAGGACGGGGACGGGCTCCACCGGTGCACGCTCGCGCACTACCTGGCCGACGCCCAGGACGATCCCGCCGAGGAACTGGCCTGGGACCTGCGGGCCCTGGCCGCCGCCGACAGGCTGCGGCCCGGCCCGCGGGACGGACGGTCCGCCCCGCACGAGCCGCATCCGGCGGTGCGCGTCTTCTACCCGTCCCTGCACCTCAACCTGGCCGCCGACTACGCCAAACTGCGGCGCACCGAGGCGGCGCGGGCCCATCTGGCGCGGGCCCGGGCCGCCACCGGGGCCCTGTCCGACGACGGCTACGGCAACGGCGTACGCGCCGCCATCGCCCGGCTGGAGCGGCGCCTGGCCGCCGAGCCGGCCGAGCCGCCCCGGCGGTTCCCCGAGCAGCATCCCTGAGGCCGCCCCGGCCGTGGTGGACGGTCCGCGACAGGCCTCAGCCGCCGTGGACGCCCGCGCAGATCCTGGCCTCCGGGCTGTCCGGCCGCCAGCGGCCGTGGCGGCGTCCCAGGGCGCACACGTCGGCCGGGCGGACCGGCAGCTCCCGCACCAGCTCGCGCGGTACCTCGGCGCCCGCCCCAGGCGGGTCGTGGCGCCCGCCCCGGCCCGCCGGTGCGCGCCCGGCGGGCTTGCGGGGCTCCGGGATGTCCGGGACCGGCGGCACGGCCTCCGGGCGACCGCCCCCGGCCTCCGCACCGGAGGTCCCCGCCGGGCCCTGCGCAGCGGCCGTCCGGCCGTCCGGGGCCGCGGGGGACCCCGGCCGGGCACTCGGCTCCGGTACCGCCTTGAGGGCCTCCAGGGCGGGCGCCGGGACCTCCACCGCAGCGGCCCCCGGACCGCCGCGCGGCTCGTGGCGCGGCGCGGCCCCCGCGGCGCCGGGAGCGCCCGCCGGGTGCATCGGGGCGGGGGTCACATTCACACAGCCGGAGACGGCCGAAACGGCGCAGGCGACTCCGAGCAGCAGCTTCGTCGTGGTTCGGGTTGGGTGCACCCGCGCAACTCTGCTGTGCGAGGACCCCGTTGTGAAAACCGGGAGCCGATATTGACCCCGCACGGGTGACGCGGATCCGCCGGACACCCGTTGCGCCCGCCGCGCCCCCGCGGTCAGTCGCCGGTGGCGCCGTCCGTCTGCTCGCGCAGCAGGTCCGCGTGCCCGTTGTGGCGCGCGTACTCCTCGATCATGTGCGTGTACACCCAGCGCAGGCTGAACGCCTCGCCCCGGTGGTGGCTCTCGGGGAGCGACATCAGGTCCAGCGAACGGCCCGCGGCAGCCTGCCGCGCCAGCTCGACCTCGGTCTGCCACACCTGCTCCGCCTCGGCCCAGGTGTCCTCGTCGGTGAAGTGGAAGTCCCCGTCCGGGTCTTCCCGCGTGCAGTACAGCTCGGGCAGGTCCTCGCCCAGCATCACCTCGCGGAACCAGTAGCGCTCGACCTCCGCCATGTGCCGTACGAGGCCCAGCAGGCTCAGTTCCGAGGGGGCGAGCGGGCTGCGGCGCAGCTGCTCGTCGGAGAGTCCCTCGCACTTCCAGGCGAGGGTGGCCCGGTGGTAGTCGAGCCAGCCGTCGAGCATGTCGCGCTCGTTCGCGGAGGTGGACGGTTCGGTGCGATGTGATCCTGAGGTGGTCATGGTCGACATCCTCGGCGAACCGGGCGCCCGTCACCAGGGATTAAGCTGCGGGCGTCCCGCAAGCAGCACACCTGGAGGCCCTCGGTGAAGGTCGGCGTCATCGGACTCGGCGACATCGCCCAGAAGGCGTACCTGCCCGTCCTCACCACCCGCCCCGGCGTCGAGCTGCACCTGCAGACCCGCACCCCCGCCACGCTGGAGCGGATCGGCGAGGTCCACCGCATCCCGCCCGGCCACCGGCACGCCACGCTCGACGGGCTCCTCGCCCAGGGACTGGACGCGGCGTTCGTGCACGCCCCGACCACCGTCCACCCCGAGATCGTCACGCGGCTGCTGGAGGAGGGGGTGCCGACGTACGTGGACAAGCCCCTCGCCTACGAGCTCGCCGACTCGCGGCGGCTGGTCGAACTGGCCGAGGCACGCGGGGTCTCGCTCGCCGTGGGCTTCAACCGCCGCCATGCGCCCGGCTACTCGCAGTGTGCCGACCACCCGCGCGAGCTGATCGTCATGCAGAAGAACCGGATCGGCCTGCCCGAGGATCCGCGGACCTTCGTCCTCGACGACTTCATCCACGTCGTCGACACCCTGCGTTTCCTGCTGCCCGGCGAAGCCGACCACGTCGACGTCCGGGCCCAGCTGCGCGAGGGCCTCATGTACCAGGTGGTGCTCCAGCTCTCGGGCCCGGGCTTCACCGCGCTCGGGATCATGAACCGCCTGTCCGGTTCCACCGAGGAGGTCCTGGAGGTCTCCGGGCAGGACACCAAGCGGCAGGTCGTCAACCTCGCCGAGGTCATCGACCACCGCGGCCAGCCGACCGTGCGCCGCCGCGGGGACTGGGTCTCCGTCGCCCGCCAGCGCGGGATCGAGCAGGTCGTGGACGCCTTCCTGGAGGCCGTCGAGGCCGGGCGGACCCTCAGCGCCCGCGACGCGCTGCTCACCCACGAGCTGTGCGAGCGGGTGGTGCTGTCGGCTCTGGGACAGGCTTCCTGAGCCCCAGCGAGCGGGCGCCCTCGGCCGTGCAGTACGCCGCCAGCAGGGCCAGGGCCGCGCCCAGCGGCCAGTCCCCGAAGCGCACGTAGAAGGTCGTTCCCCGGGCGAGCGGGACCTCGTACACCTGCGCCCGGCTCTCCGAGGTGGCGAGCGCCGGGCCGATCCGCTCGCCCGAGGGGCCGTGCACCTCGCTGATGCCGGTGAGGGTCGCGTGGACCATCGGGCGGCCGTCCTCCGCGGCACGCAGGGCGGCGAGCGAGGCGTGCTGCGCCGGGGCCCAGCTGTCCTGGAAGCTGGAGGTCGCGGACTGGGCGAGGAGCAGGGAGGCGCCCTCGCGGGTGAGGTGGCGGCTCATGTCCGGGAACGCCGACTCGAAGCAGACCAGCGGTCCCAGGCGGATGCCGGGGCGTCCCGGCAGGTCCATGAGGACCGGGCTCGCGCCGCTGCGGCGGTCCTCGCCGGCGGCCCGGCCGACCGAGGTGGCCCAGCCGAGCAGCGACCGGGCCGGTATGTACTCCCCGAAGGGAACCAGCCGCATCTTGTCGTACCGGTCACCGGTCGGGCCGGCCGGGCCGACGAGCACGGAGCTCTTGTAGATGCCGCCGCCACCCGCCGTCGCTCCCGCCCCCGCGGCCACCCGCGCCCCCGCGGCCGTCCCCTGGCCGACGCCGAGGCCGGCGCCGGCCGGGCGCCGGGCGTCCACGTTGACCAGCAGCGGAGCCCCGACCTCGGCGGAGAGCGCCGCCAGCCGCCGTGCCAGGTCCGGCCGCGCCGTCAGATCGGCGCCGACGCTGCTCTCGCCCCACACCACCAGGTCCACCGGCCGGCCGGACAGCTCCCGCGTCAGCCGCTCACCGACCGCGAACCGCCGGTCCGTGCTGTCCGGCCCGTCCGCCACCGGTCCCGGCTGTACGACGGCCACGCGGAGCGTCCCCGACACCTCCGGCCGGGGCACCCACAGCCACACCACCCCCGTCAGCACCGCGCACCCCGTCACCCCCGCCACAGCAGGCACCCGGGCGCCCGGCACCGCGACCAGCAGCACCAGCGCACAGTTGACCGCCACCACCACCAGGCTCACCAGCCACACCCCGCCCACCGAGGCCAGACGCAGCGCGGGCGGCACCTGCCACTGGCTGGCCCCCAGCAGCCCCCACGGCCCGCCCAGCCCCTCCCAGGAGCGCGCCAGCTCCGCCAGCAGCCAGCCCGCCGGGACGAGGACCAGCGCGGTGCCCGCCCGGCCGCCCGCGGGCGTTCCGCCGAGGAACTCGCGCACCAGCAGCGCCCAGGGGATCCACAGCAGGCCCAGCAGCGCCGCCAGCGGGACCAGGAACACGTGCAGGCTGGGCAGCAGCCAGTGGTGGAGGGCGAGGATGAGCCCGCAGCCGCCGAGCCAGCCCTCCAGAGCCGCCCGCCGCCCGGTGGGGGCCGACCTCAGCAGCAGCATCCACGGCACCAGCGCGGCGTACGCGAACCACCACAGCGCGGGGGCGGGGAAGGCGAGGCAGGGCAGCGTTCCCGCGACGAACGCCGCCGCGGCACGCCACCACCGGGTCCGCTTCGCGAGCAGCATGAGGCGCCTCCGCTTCCAGTGTGGGACAGGGCCGGACCACCGGCCCGTTCAGCCGGACACGTGCCGCCACTTCTCCTGCACCGTGACCCGGCTCAGCCGCCAGCCGTCACCGGCGGTGCGGGCGAGGGCGAATGTGTAGCGGCCGGCCGCGACGAAGTTGGGCGCGGTGACCGAACCGTCGAACTCGGGGCCCGCGAGGCGCATGGGATTGAGGAAGTCCGCCCGGACCTCCGCGGCATCGGCGGGCCAGCCGGACCGGGCCTCCAGCCGGACCAGCCGGTTGACGATGAGGTGCTGGCGCACGGGGAACAGCGTCATGGTCTGCGCGAGCCAGTCAGCGACCTCGGCCGCCGGGCCCTCGATTCCGCCCGCCGAGCGGTAGTCGGCCCGCCCGGACGCGGTGAAGAGCGCGCGGTAGGCCGACCAGTCGCCGTCGTCCACGGCCACCGCGTACCCCGAGACCACTTCGTCGATCGCCAGCCGGTCCATGACCGTCGCGAGATCCACACGCTGCGTCATCGGGACAGTCTGGGGGCGCCGGGCCGCGAGGCCAAGGGGCGTGCGCGGGCCGGATTGCCCCCGGAGCCCGTCAGTGACCGGAATGCGCCTCCCGCTGACGGACCACGACCAGGAACGCGTCGGTCGCCAGATCCATCACCACCTCGGCCGGCACGCCCTCGCGCATCCGCTCGGCGGCGTACTCCTCGGCCGGCCAGCTTCCCCGCGGACTCCCGGCCGGGAACCGCTCCAACACCACTCGACCCATGGGACACCCCCTGCTGCTCGCCTTCAGGTCTTCTCAGGTCTCTTACAGGTCTCTTCAGGCACAACGACGCGGAAGCCGCCCGGGAACGTTCCCGAACGGCCTCCGATTCACGCGAAGCGGTGACCAAGGCGCGGCTACCCGGCCGACTCGGCGGCATGCGGGCTGAGCACGCCCATGCCGACCAGGACGAACAGCAGGATGCCGAGCAGGATCCGGTACACCACGAAGGGCATGAAGCTCTTGCTGGAAATGAACTTCATGAACCAGGCGATGACGGCGTAACCGACCACGAAGGCGATGACCGTGGCGAAGATCGTCGGGCCCCAGGAGACGTGGCCCTCGCCCAGGTCCTTCAACTCCATGCCGCCCGAGGCCAGTACGGCCGGAATGGCGAGCAGGAAGGAGTAACGGGCCGCCGCCTCGCGGGTGAAGCCCATCAGCAGACCGCCGGAGATCGTCGCACCGGACCGGGAAACGCCCGGGACGAGCGCCATGGCCTGGCACAGGCCGAAGATCAGACCGTCCTTGACGCCCAGCTCCCGCAGCGTCTTGCGCTCGCGGATGGCGCGGTGCCGGCCGCCCTCCTCGTCGCGGGCCGCCAGCCGGTCGGCGATGCCGAGGACGACACCCATCACGACGAGCATGGTGGCGGTCACCCGCAGGTCGCGGAACGGGCCCTCGATCTGGTCCTTGAGCGTGATGCCCAGCACACCGATCGGGATCGAGCCGACGATGACCAGCCAGCCCATCTTCGCGTCCTGGTCGGAACGCAGCGCCTTGGTGTAGAGCGAGCGGAACCAGGTGGAGACGATCCGCGCGATGTCCTTGCGGAAGTAGATCAGCACGGCCGCCTCGGTGCCGATCTGGGTGATCGCGGTGAAGGCCGCGCCCGGGTCCTCCCAGCCGGCGAATGCCGCGGTCAGCCGGAGGTGGGCGCTGGAGGAGATCGGGAGGAACTCCGTAAGCCCCTGGACGAGACCGAGGATTAGGGATTCGAACCAGCTCATGTCGGGGTGCGCTCGTCCTTGTGATCGTCGGGCAGTTCGCTCCGATGCTAGGGCCCGTGGGAAGCGGCGCTGACCACAGGGGGGTGCCGAGCGGCTTCCCGGTGCACGTCGGGCGCCGGTTCGAGCGCCTGTACGGGCCCCGGAGCCGAGGCCGGGGAAGGCGCCAGCCGGTGCCGCTTGCGCCATCCGACCACCGAGGCCGCCACCGCCGAGACGGCGATGAAACCGAACGACACCAGGAACGCGGGGGAGCCCGGGGAGGAGGCGCTGGACCCCGCGACGACGTACGCGGCCGTGTTCGGGACGATGCCGATCGCGGTGGCGACCAGGAAGGGCACCCAGCGGCAGCGGGACACCGCGGCACCGTAGTTGGCCACCGCGAAGGGCAGCCCGGGGAAGATCCGCACCGCCAGCATCGAACGGAACCCGTGCCGGGCCAGCTGGTCGTCGGCGGCCTGCAGCCAGCGGCCCCGCACCAGGGGCCGCAGCGCGTCCCGGCCCATCAGCCGGCCCAGGCCGAAGGAGATCCCGGCGCCGAGGACCGAGCCCGCCACCGCAGCGGCCAGCCCGAGCGGGGCCCCGAACAGGGCCCCCGCCGCGAGGTTCAGCAGCGGCCGGGGCACCAGCGCGGCCGTGCCGGCCCCGTACGCGGCGGCGAAGACCAGGGCCGCCGTGCCGGCGGGGAGGCCCGCGGGCCGGCCCTCCGAGAGGATGCGCTGCGGCTCGTACAGCAGCACGCAGACGCCGGCCGCCGCGAGCAGCACGACCAGCAGCGACAGCCGGGTCCACGGCGCGAGGAGGAGGGACATTCCGGGAGACTAACCGAAGCAGGCGCACGCGTGCCGTGACGCCCGCCTCGCCCGGCTGCCCGCAGTGCGGGCCGGCCGCCGGGTCGCGGAGCCAAGGAGCGCGCCCCGGAAGGAAATTCGGTCGACGCCCCGCGGCCCCTCCGGCAGGATCGTCTGCATGTCCCGGTACGCCTTCCCCGCAGCGCCGTCCGCAGTCGCGGACGCGCCGAAGGCTGCCGTCCTGCCCTCGGTGCTCTTCGAGGCATGCGCCTTCGCCGCATTCGACGGCGCGCGAAGCTGACCCTTCCCGGACAGTCCGGCGGACCCCGCAGGGGGAGGGTCGGCTCGTTCCAGGGGTCCCGACCAGCTTTGAGCCACGGGAAAAGACATCATGGCCAAGACGGCCTTCGTGCGGACCAAGCCGCACCTCAACATCGGCACCATGGGTCACGTCGACCACGGCAAGACCACCCTCACCGCCGCCATCACCAAGGTCCTCGCCGAGCGCGGCGGCGCCTCCTTCGTGCCGTTCGACCGCATCGACCGGGCTCCCGAGGAGGCCCGCCGCGGCATCACCATCAACCTCACGCACGTCGAGTACGAGACCGACACCCGGCACTACGCCCACGTGGACATGCCGGGCCACGCCGACTACGTCAAGAACATGGTCACGGGCGCCGCGCAGCTCGACGGGGCGATCCTCGTCGTCTCCGCGCTCGACGGGGTCATGCCGCAGACCGCCGAGCACGTGCTCCTCGCCCGGCAAGTCGGCGTCGACCACATCGTGGTGGCCCTGAACAAGGCCGACGCGGGGGACCCCGAACTGACCGACCTGGTCGAGCTGGAGGTCCGCGAGCTGCTCACCGCCCACGGCTACGGCGGGGACGCCGCTCCGGTCGTACGGGTCTCCGGACTCGGGGCGCTGGAGGGCGACCCGCGGTGGACCGCGGCGATCGAGGCGCTGCTCGACGCGGTGGACACCTACGTCCCGATGCCGGTGCGGTACACGGACGCGCCGTTCCTGCTGCCGGTGGAGAACGTGCTCACCATCACCGGACGCGGGACCGTCGTGACCGGCGCAGTCGAGCGCGGCAGCGTCCGGCCGGGCGACCGGGTGTGCGTGCTCGGCGGCGACGGCGAGGCCGTGGAGACCGTGGTGACCGGCCTGGAGACCTTCGGCAAGCCCATGGAGTCCGCCGAGGCCGGGGACAACGTGGCGCTGCTGCTGCGCGGGGTGCCGCGCGACGGGGTCCGCCGCGGCCACGTGGTCGCCGCGCCCGGCAGCGTCGTGCCCAGGCGGCGCTTCACGGCGCAGGTCTACGTACTGGCCGCGCGGGAGGGCGGGCGCAGCACACCGGTCGCGTCGGGCTACCGGCCGCAGTTCTACATCCGTACCGCCGACGTGGTGGGCGACGTGGACCTCGGCGGGGCCGGCGCGGCCCGGCCGGGGGAGACGGTCACCATGACCGTGGAGCTCGGCCGGGACGTCCCGCTGGAGGCCGGGCTCGGCTTCGCGATCCGCGAGGGCGGGCGCACCGTCGGCGCGGGGACGGTCACGACCGTGCTCGACTGAGCCCCGGCCCGGCCGTCGGACGCACCCCCGCCGTGGTGACGGCGGTCCGCTTGCGCGAGACTGCCGTCACCACGGGCGAGAAGAGGGGGGCCGGCATGGGCGGCGAGACGGCACTGGTGCTCGGCGGCGGAGGGCTGACCGGCATCGGATGGGAGACCGGCATCCTGTACGGCCTCGCGCAGGCGGGCGTGGACCTCACCTCCGCCGACCTCGTCGTCGGCACCTCGGCGGGTTCGGTCGTCGGCGCCCAGCTCACCTCCGGGCTGCTCACCCCGCGCGAGCTGTACGAGCGCCAGCTCGGCGATCCGGCCGGGGAGGCCGTGGCCCGGCTCGGGGCGGGGCTCGTCGCCCGGTACGCCGTGGCGATGATGCGCTCGCGGGATCCGGAGAGCTACCGCAGGCGCGTCGGCGCCCTCGCCCTGGCCGCCGAGACCGGCGAGGAGGCGGAACGGCGCAAGGTGCTGGAGGCCCGGCTCGTCTCGCACACCTGGCCCGAGCGTCGGCTCGTGGTCACCGCCGTCGACGCCCTGAGCGGTGAACTGGCCGCCTTCGACCGGGAGAGCGGGGCCGGACTGGTCGACGCGGTGTCGGCGAGCTGCGCGGTGCCGGGGGTGTGGCCGCCCGTGACCGTCGGGCAGCGGCGGTTCATCGACGGCGGGATCCGCTCGGCCACCAACGCCGACCTCGCCTCCGGCCATGCCCGGGTGGTCATCCTCGCCCCCATGTCGCTCGGCTCCGGGCTCGTACCCTCGCCGGCCGCGCAGGCGGCCCGGCTGCGGAAGGCGGGGGCGCGGGTGCTGCTGATCACCCCGTCCGCGCAGGCCCGCAAGGTGTTCGGGCGCAACGTCCTGGACCCGGCGCGGCGGGACCCGGCGGCGCGCGCGGGGCTCGCGCAGGCGGTGGAGCACGTGGCCGAGGCAGCCGCCGTCTGGTCGTCCTGACGGCGGCCGTCCGGCCCTCCCGCCTGGCGGACAATGGTCCGGTGAGCGACGAACAGATCCCGGTGGTCCGCGACGTGGGCCAGGGCACCGCCAAACTGATGCCCGACGTGGACCGGGAGCGGGCCTGGCTGCTCACCGTGGACGGAGCCCCGCAGTCGTACGTGGACCTCGACGATCCGGAGCACCTGGAGTTCGAGTACGCGCGCAGGCTCGCGCACGTCCTGGACTGCGCTGCGGAACCGGGCGCGCCGCTGGACCTGCTGCACCTCGGCGGGGGCGCCCTGACCCTGCCCCGCTACGCGGCGGCGACCCGGCCGGGGTCCCGGCAGACCGTGGTGGAGTTCGATGCCGCACTGGTGGACCTGGTCGCGGAGCACCTTCCGCTGCCCGCCGGGGCCGACGTCACCGTGCACACCGCCGATGCCCGGGCCTGGCTGGCGCACGCGGAGCCGGCGAGCGCGGACCTGCTGGTGGCCGACGTGTTCGGGGGCTCGCGGGTGCCGGCCCCGCTGACGTCGGTGGAGTACGCACGGGAGGCGGCGCGCGTGCTGCGGCCGGGCGGGGTGTACGCCGCCAACCTGGCGGACGGGGCACCCTTCGACTTCCTGCGGGCGCAGCTCGCCAACTTCGGCGCGGTGTTCGCGGAGCTGGCGCTGATCGCGGAGCCGGGGGTGCTGCGCGGGCGGCGCTTCGGGAACGCGGTGCTGCTGGCCTCGGACGAGCCCTTGCCGGCGGCGGCCCTGGCGCGGCGGTGCGCGGCGGACGCGTTCCCCGCGAGGGTGGAGGACGGGGCCGCACTGGCCCGGTTCATGCGGGGTGCGGTGCCCGTCGCCGACGCGGACGCGGTGGCTTCGCCGGAGCCGCCGGAGGGCGCGTTCAGCCTGGGCTGAGTCCGGCGCCCCGCGGTCCGTGCCTCAAGGGCCCGAGCCCCGGGGCCCGCTCCTCATGCGTCGGCCGGGCCGGAAGCCACGGCCGGCCCCACGGCGGCAGGGGCGCAGGGAGCGGCCGCCGGGACGGAGCCGGCCTTCGGGGGTGGCGTCCTGCGGGTGAGGCGGCGGACGTCCGGGACGGCGAGGACCGCCGCCGTGACCAGGACGACCAGCGTCGCGCATCCCCACAGGGCCCAGGTGCGCCCGAAGGCCGACTCCACCGGACCCGCCACGGCGGTGGCCAGCGGCAGCATAGACACGGAGCCGAACCAGTCGTACGCGGAGACCCGGGAGAACTTCTCCTCCGGGATCTCCTGGTGCATGGTTGTCATCCAGTTCACGCCGAACACCTCGATGGCGGTGCCGCTCACGAGCATCACCGCGCACAGGCCCCACACCGGAAGCGGCACCGCCAGACCCGCCGACGGCAGCGCCAGCGGGAACACGCAGAGGGTGCCGACCAGCAGCAGGCGGCGCGGTTTCCACACCATCATCAGGACGGCTCCGGCGATCGTGCCGATGCCGAAGAAGGCCAGCGCCAGGCCCCAGGGGGCCGGCCCGCCCAGCCGGTCGCGGGCCACGAGGGGACCGTAGACCGCCTCGGCGGCGCCGACGACGGCGACGACCACCGAGAACTGGAGCACGATGCTCCACAGCCAGGGTCGGGTCCGGAACTCGACCCAGCCCTCCCGCAGGTCCGCCAGCAGGCTGCCGCCCGGAGCCCGGTCGCCGGCGGGGCGCACGTCGAGGAAGGCGCGCAGCACGCCCGCCAGGGCGAAGGCCGCCGCGTCCACCGCGAGGACCCAGCCCGGGCCGACCGCGGCGATCATGGCGCCGCCGAGGGCGGCCCCGCCGATGCCCGCGCCGTTCATCGCCATCCGGAACAGGGCGAAGGCGCGGTTGGCGTGCTCCCCGGAGACGCTGGAGAGCAGCATGCCCTCGGCGGCCGGGTTGAAGAAGGCCGTGCCGGTGCCGCAGAGCGCCGTGAGCAGCATCATCTGCCACAGGCGCGGTTCCCCGGCCAGGACGAGGAACGCGAAAGCCGCCTGGGAGAGGCAGTTGAGGGCGTTCGCCGCGACCATCACCCGGTGGCGGGGCAGCCGGTCGGCGAGGGCGCCGCCGACGAGCAGGAAGAGGACGAGCGGCAGCGTGCGGGCCGCCGCCACCAGGCCGACGTCCCCGCCCGAACCGCCGGACTCCAGGACGGCGAAGGCCGCCGCGATGAGCGCTCCGTGACTGCCGAGGTTCGTGACGACCGCGGCGCCCGTCAGAAGGGTGTAGTTGCGGCCGGCCCAGGCCGGTCGGGCGGGGCGTGCGGTGGGACGCGCAGGGGCGGTGGGGGAGGGACTCACCCCCGGGACTATTCACGCCCCGGGCCGGGAATCCAAACGGATATCCGGACCGGGGCGTGGACGAGGGACGCGGGGCGGATCAGCCGGTGCTGAGGCGTACGGTGCTCATGATCTTCTCGTACGTCTCCTGCGTGACCTCGCCCTGGACGCCGGCGGCGCCGTAGAGGACCCAGGTCGCGAAGTCACCCTTGGCGTTCTTGAAGCTGAACGCGACGGCCTTGCCGTCCGAGTCGCACTTGCTCTGCTTCGGCAGGCCGGACACGGTCGCCGTCGCCATGCTGCCCTTGAGCCCGGACGAGGTGGTGAAGTCCTTCGGCGGCGTGGACTTGACCGCCTCCCGGGGGTTGGGCGCCTTCTGCGCGTACGCCGCGAAGGCCCAGGAGTCGGCCGCGTTGGTCGCCGCCTCGGCGGTGTCCTTGGCGCCCTGGGCGCCCTTGGTGCCGGTCCCGGCCAGCGAGGTCGTCTCCTCGCGGCCGTCCTTGTTGGAGTCGACCTTGCACCAGTCCTCCTTGAGGTAGGCCGGTGCGGACATCATGACCACGGTCGAGCCGTCGTGCTTCTTCTCGTCCTCGAAGCCCGTCATGACTCCGGCGCTGGCGACGTTCCACTCCGGCGGGACGTCGAAGGCCGTGCCGTGGTTCGGGTTGACGACGACCTTCCAGCCCGGGATCACCGGCTTGGCGTCGCCGCCCGCACGCGGGTTGGAACCCGGGGACGCGGGCGCGGCGGACGAGGCGGCCGGCGACGAGGAGGCGGCGGCGGGCTTGTCGTCGGCCCGGTCGTCCTTCTTGTCGTCCCGGGTCAGGACGAACGCGCCGGTCGCGGCCGCCACGACCACGACGGCCGCCGCCGCGACGATGGCCACGGTCTTGGTGGCGTACGGGCTCCCGCCACCACCCTGCGGCGACGCGGCCTGCAGGGGCGCGGTGGGGGGCTGCTGCCCCCAGGGCTGCACCGGTGGCGGGGTCTGGTAGCCCGCCTGCGGGTACCCGTAGCCGGGCTGCTGCTGGTACGGGTTCGGCTGCCCCGGCTGTCCCGGCTGCTGCTGGTACGGGTTCTGTTGCGCGTCCTGAGGGTTCGGCTGTCCCCCGGGCGGCTGCTGCTGTCCTGGCCACATGGCCGGTAACGATAGTGGGAGCGGACCCGGGTGGTCACGACCGCCCCCGGTCCCGGGTCTGGCCAAGCCTGTCTACTCGCGGGTAACATCGCGCCTCATGAGCGCAGATCAGATGAACGTGGGCGAACTGCTCGCCGCGACGGTGCCGATGGCCCGGACCCTGAACCTCCAGTTCCTTGAGACCACCCCCGAGCGCGCGGTCGTCCGGCTGCCGGACCAGCCGGACTACCACAACCACGTGGGCGGCCCGCACGCCGGCGCCATGTTCACCCTCGCCGAGTCGGCGAGCGGCGCGATCGTCCTCGCCGCCTTCGGCGACCAGCTCTCGCGCGCCGTGCCGCTGGCGGTCAAGGCCGAGATCGGCTACAAGAAGCTCGCCAAGGGCGTCGTCACGGCCACGGCCACCCTCGGCCGCCCGGCCGCCGAGGTCGTCGCCGAACTCGACGCGGGCGGCCGCCCCGAGTTCCCCGTCACCATCGCCATCCAGCGCGAGGACGAGGCCGTGACCGGCGAGATGACCGTCGTCTGGACCCTGCGCCCCAACGCGTAGCCGGGCCGTACCGACGGCCGTCGTGGGGGCCGCGCCCGCCGGGCGCGGCGCCTCCCAGCAGACCGAGCACGCGGTCCTCGCCGTCCTCACCGGCCAGCCGGT
>NZ_JBEXRC010000055.1:0-46603 GCF_040612915.1 Streptomyces sp. NPDC006326
AATAATAATTTTATATAATTAATGTTGTTTTTTTTTATTTTTTGTAATACACAGATGGGGGGGGGGGGGGGGGGGGGGGGGGGGGGGGGGGCCCCCCCCCCCACCCCCCCCCCGCCCGTGCCGCCCGGTGCGGCCGCGGATCAGCCGGTCGCCACCCGGGCGGCCCCTGCTGCCGCTACCGCGAAAGCACGGTGTCGGCCACCGACGGCGGTACGGGCGCGTGCGCCGACGGGCGGGCGGTGAAGGTGCCCCTGCCCTGCGTGCGGCTGCGGAGCGCGGACGCGTAGCCGAACAGCTCGGCCAGCGGAACCGCCGCCGTGACCTGCGCCGAGCCGGGTCGGGCAGCGGAGCCCACGACCCGGCCGCGCCGCGCCGCCAGGTCGCCCAGCACGCTGCCGACGGCCTCGTCCGGGACGGTCACCGTGATCTCGGCGACCGGTTCGAGGAGCTCCATCGTGCTCGCCCGCAAGGCCTCGCGCAGCGCGAACCGGCCCGCGGCACGGAAGGCCGGCTCCGAGGAGTCCTTGGAGTGCGTCGCCCCGTCGGTGAGGGTGACGCGCAGTCCGGTCACCGGGTAGCCGCCGAGGGGGCCCTCCGCGAGGGCGTCCCGGCACCCGGCCTCCACGGCACGCGCGTACTCCTGCGGCACCCGGCCGCCGACGACCGTCGACCGGAACGCGAACCCCTCCTCTCCCAGCGGTTCCACATCGATGACCACGTGCGCGAACTGGCCGGCGCCACCGTCCTGTTTGACGTGCCGGTGGACCAGGCCCCGCACGCCCCGTACGACGGTCTCCCGGTACGACACCTGCGGACGGCCCACGGCGAGCTCCAGGCCGTGGCTGCGGCGGATCTTCTCCACCGCGACCTCCAGGTGGAGCTCTCCCAGACCGGACAGCACGGTCTGCCCGGTCTCCCGGTCGGTCCGCACCACCAGCGAGGGGTCCTCCTCGGCTAGCCCGGCCAGCGCCGAGGCCAGCCGTCCGGTGTCCGTGGCACGGCGGGCCTCCACCGCCACCGAGACCACCGGTTCGGCCACCGAGGGCGGTTCGAGGAGCAGCGGAGCACCCGGCGCGCACAGGGTCGTGCCCGCGCGGGCGGTCTTCGGCCCGATCACGGCGACGATGTCACCGGCCGTCACCTCCTCCATCTCCCGGTGCCGGTCGGCCTGCACCCGCAGGATGCGGCCGATCCGCTCGGTCCGCCCGGTCGCGGCGTCGAGCACCTGCTCTCCCTTGCGGGCCGTGCCCGCGTAGACGCGCAGGTAGGTGAGCCGGCCCGTCGGGGTCGCGGTCACCTTGAAGGCGAGGGCCGTGAACGGCGCCGCCGGGTCGGTGGCCCGCTCGTGGGCCGGCCCGTCCGCATGCCCGGCGAGGGTCCCGCGTACGGGCGCCACCTCGGCGGGTGACGGCAGGTACGCGAGCACCGCGTCCAGCAGCGGCTCGATGCCGCGGTTGCGGTAGGCCGAGCCGCCGAGCACGACGACGCCGTCCCCGGAGAGGGTCAGCTCGCGCAGCGCCGCGGCGAGCGTGCGCTCGGTCAGGGCGGAGGTGGCGCAGAACTCCTCCAGGGCGCCCGCGTGCAGTCCGGCCACGGTCTCCTCCAACAGGGCGCGCCGGCGGGCCGCCTCCTCGCGGAGCGGTTCGGGGACCGGCCCGCTCTCGGGGACCTCGGCGCCGTCGTGCCAGACGAGGGCGCGCATCCGGAGCAGGTCGACGACGCCGGTGAACTGCTCCTCGCGTCCGATGGGCAGTTGGACGACCAGGGGGACGACGCCGAGCCGGTCCTCGATGGACGCGACCGCCGCGTCGAGATCGGCGCCCGGGCGGTCCAGCTTGTTGACGAAGGCGATCCGAGGCACGCCGTGCCGGTCCGCCTGCCGCCACACCGACTCGCTCTGCGGCTCGACGCCCGCGACGGCGTCGAACACGGCGACCGCCCCGTCGAGGACGCGCAGGGCGCGCTCGACCTCGTCGGAGAAGTCGACGTGACCGGGTGTGTCGATGAGGTTGAGCCGGTGGCCCTCCCAGGCGCAGCTCACGGCGGCCGCGAAGATGGTGATCCCGCGGTCGCGTTCCTGGGCGTCGTAGTCGGTTACGGTCGTGCCGTCGTGGACCTCGCCGCGCTTGTGGACGGCTCCGGTCGCGTACAGGATCCGCTCGGTGATCGTGGTCTTGCCCGCGTCCACGTGGGCGAGGATGCCGAGGTTGCGGAGGGTACGGAGGGCCGTCAGGGCGGCAGTGGCCGTGGTGGTCGTCGTGGTGGGGGCGGAGGGTCGCCGGTCGGTGCGCATGGCCCGATGCCTTTCGGCTGGTTGGGAACAGGGCAGCGCGATTCCCCGACGGCACGTGGACCGCCGCCGCCACCGCATGCGCCGGCCCCCGCAGCCACTGGTATGGGGCGGGCGGGAGCCTGGCAGGAAGACGGTGGAGGGCGGTTCAGGAGTGCGTCAGGGGCGTACGGTGGCGGCCGCGCAGCCGGCACCGCGCGCTCCGGGACACCGGGATCACGTCGTACCGGGAACGGGGAAGGGGGGCGGGGGCGGTGGCGGCGGCGCTCACGCGGTTGCTGCACATGGCCTGCTCCCCTCCCCTCTGCGGTCTGCTCAACTCGGCGACGTACGCGCCGTGATTCGGGTGCGGCGCGTGAGGTGAGTGTAGGGAGGCGGACGGCCGGGGAGCACGCGGTTTTTGCCGCGGGCTCCCCCGGCGGCCGGCGGTTCAGCCGTTCGGCCGTTCAGCTCCGTTCAACCGTTCAGCCGTTCAGCCGTTCAGCCGTTCAGCCGTTCAGCCGTTCAGCGACTGCATCAGCTCGGGCGCGTACCGGTCGCCCGAGACCACCCCGTGCGGGGCCACGGCGTCGAGGGCGGCCAGGTCCGCGTCGGTGATCGTCACGGCGGTGGCGGCGATGTTCTCCTCCAGGTAGCGGCGGCGCTTGGTGCCGGGGATGGGCACGGCGCCCTGGCGCAGGGTCCAGGCCAGCGCCAGCTGCGAGGGGGTGACGCCCTTCTCGGCGGCGAGGCGGCGCACCTGGTCGACGACGGCCAGGTTGCGGCCGAAGTTCTCGCCCTGGAAGCGGGGGTCGGTGCGGCGGAAGTCGTCGGCGGCGAAGTCGTCCGGAGTGGTGATCGCGCCCGAGAGGAAGCCGCGGCCGAGGGGCGAGTAGGCGACGAGTCCGATGCCGAGCTCGCGGAGGGTGTCCAGGACGCCGTCCTGCTCGATACCGCGCTCGAAGAGGCTGTACTCGGTCTGTACGGCGGCCAGCGGGTGCACGGCGTGGGCGCGGGCGATGGTGGCGGGGGCAACCTCGCACAGGCCGATGTGGCGGACCTTTCCGGCGGCCACGAGCTCGGCCATGGCGCCGACGCTCTCCTCGATCGGGACGGCCGGGTCGACGCGGTGCAGGTAGTACAGGTCGATGTGGTCGGTGCCGAGGTGGCGCAGGGAGCGGTCGGCGGCGTGGCGGATGTACTCGGGGGTTCCGTTGTGGCCGCGGAAGGCGCCGTCGTCGCCGAACTCGACGCCCGTCTTGGTGGCGATCACCGCGGCCTCGCGCCGGCCGGCGAGCGCCTTGCCGAGGAGCTGCTCGTTGATGAAGGGGCCGTAGCCCTCGGCGGTGTCGAGGAGCGTGACACCCAGTTCCAGGGCGCGGTCGATGGTGGCGAGCGACTCGGCCTCGTCGGTGGCTCCGTAGTGGGCGCTCATGCCCATCAGGCCGAGGCCCTCGGCGCCGACCTCCAGGCCCTGGCCGCCCAGTGCACGGATCTCCATGATGTTCTCCTGACCATGTAAGTAACTAACTGGTTAGCTCCACTATGAACGCAGCCTCCGGCGCATGTCAATAACTGGATAGTTACTTGCTAGGCTCGGACCATGGCACGGGATTCCAGCGCAACCAGGGCACGGCTGCTCGACGCGGCCTTCGCCGAGTTCGCGGCGTACGGCATCGCCGGCGCACGGGTCGACCGCATCGCGGAGGCGGCTCAGGCGAACAAGCGGCTCATCTACGTCTACTTCGGCAACAAGGAGCAGCTCTTCGACGCCGTGCTCCAGCGGGCGCTGGAGCAGGGCTCGGAGTCCGTGCCGTTCGACGCCGGGGACCTGCCGGGGTACGCGGGAGCCGTCTTCGACCACCTGGTCGAGCGGCCGGCCCTGATGCGGCTGGTGGTGTGGAAGCAGCTGGAGCGGCCCGGGGCCACGGAGGCGGAGGCGGCGTCCTACCAGGGCAAGATCGCGGTCTTGGAGGCGGCACAGGAGGCGGGCCGGGTCGACCCGTACTTCGACGCCGCCGACGTGCTGACCCTGGTGATGGGCCTGTCACAGGCCTGGTTCGGCGCGATGGGCGGCCCGGCGGCGAACGGGTCGACCCCGGGCTGGCCCCGGGAACGCCTGGCCCGCCACCGGGCGGCGGTGGTGGAGGCGGTACGCCGCGTGACGACTCCCGCGGGGACATAGCCTCCCGGCTGCCCGGGGCGGGGCTCCGGGCCGGCGGGCGACGCCGGAGTCCAGCTCGCCGGCTCCGGCGGTGACGGGCCCGGCGAGTCGACCGCCGGCGCCGTGGTGGCGCGGGCGGGCGGCGGTCGACGGTCGGCCTGCGGGCTCGGACACGTCGACCTGTGAACGAGCCGGAGCCACCGCTTCGCCCCCGCCGCGACTCCGCCCGTGGCCCGTCGGCGCCCTGTCAGAGGACGTCCGGGCCGATCGCCCGGATCACGTCGGCACGGGGCCCGGGGCTCGGCGGCTGATCGAGCGGGATCCGCACGGGTTCGCCCGCCACGCTGTCCTACGGGGCGACCGGCAGCCGGCGCTTGTGCTCCGTGAGGCGGTAGCGGCGGACGATGGTCTCGAAGGCCCGCTCGTCGACCGGCTTGCCCTCCAGGAAGTCGTCGATGTCGTCGTAGGTGACGCCGAGGGCGTCCTCGTCGGCCTTGCCCGGGTCGAGGGTCTCCAGGTCGGCCGTCGGGGTCTTCCACACCAGCTCGGCGGGCGCGCCGAGCGCGTCCGCGACGGCGCGCACCCGGCGCTTGGTCAGGCCGGTCAGCGGGACCAGGTCGGCCGCGCCGTCGCCGAACTTGGTGAAGAAGCCGGAGACCGCCTCGGCGGCGTGGTCGGTGCCGACGACCAGGCCGTCGTGCGCGCCGGCCACCGCGTACTGGGCGATCATGCGCTGCCGGGCCTTGATGTTGCCGTGGACGAAGTCCTGGTGGCCTGCGTCGCGGAAGGCCACACCGGCAGCCAGCGTGGCCTCCAGCGCGGCGTCGCTCGCGGGCTTGACGTCCACGGTCAGCACGTGGTCGGCCCGGATGAAGGAGAGGGCGAGCTGGGCATCGTGCTCGTCGGCCTGGACTCCGTAGGGCAGCCGCATCGCGTAGAACCGCGCTTCATGCCCGGCCGCCCGGGCCCGCTCGACGGCGAGCTGGCACAGCCGGCCGGTAGTGGTGGAGTCGACGCCGCCGCTGATGCCGAGGACGAGGGAGCGCAGACCGGTGGAGGTCAGCTGCCCGGCGAGGAAGGCCACCCGGCGTTCGATCTCCCGCTCGGCCTCGAAGGTCTCGGCGACCTGGAGTTCCCGGGCGATCTCCTGCTGCAGGGCGATGGCCGCCGACTCGCTCACGTCTGCTCCTTGTTCCGCTTCACGTCGTGGTGTCGCGGCCACCCTACCCAGGGGGGCGGGCCGTACGGCTGTCAGGGGTTGCCCGGCCGCGGTCTGCCGGCCTGGCTTTGTTCATGAGTCGTGAGGTCAGTTGTTCAAGGTGACCTACGGACAGGTGCCTGGACCGTCCGCCGGCGCGGGGCCCCGTCGTCGGGGATCTCCGGGGAGGCGAAGTGGAACGGCACTCCGAGGTAGTCGGCCAGGGCCCGGCCCGCCTCGGCTGCGGCGGTACCCGGCTGGGAGCCGCCGGGGCCGTCGTGGACGGTCGCCATGCGCGTGGACCACCTGCTCCGCCTCGCGCAGGCCCAGATCCAGCGGGCGCAGGGCCTCCCACACGGCCCTGACTGCCATCATCCGGCGGTCGCGCAACACGTCCGTGTCGACTTCCCGGCGGGTCTGTTCCTCCAAGGAGGCCCACCAACCGCTCACAGGGCCCTCCGAACCGGATTCCATGCCGTGTGTCATGAGCCGAACGTACGTCAGTACGGGGGCGCGGGACGCCCCACCCCCGGCGTGGAGGAACCGGCAGCGGCGGGGCCCGCACCGCTGCCGGTTGGCGGGGCGCTCAGCGCTTCGCGCGGCCGCCCCGGCCCAGGCCCAGGCCCACCAGGACCGCCGCCCCGATCACGATCGCCGCGTCGATGGCGAGCACCGTGCGCACCCCGTGCAGGAGGGAGGCCTGCGTCGTGGCCAGGACGCCCAGGAGCGGGATTCCGAGGGTGAGGCCGACCTGCTGGGTGGTGGTGACCAGGCCGGTGGCCAGGCCCTGTTCCGCGTCCGGTACACCGCTGGTCACCGTCAGCCCGTACGAGACGATCGCGCCGAGGTGGAACATGCTGGCCACCGAAACGGCGAGCGTCGCCACCAGCGCCCCGGACCCGGCGCCCACCGCGAGCAGTCCGGCCGTGAGCAGTCCCTGTCCGAGCAGCGAGCCGATCAGGGTGCGCCGGGCGCCGAAGCGGCCGATGACCTTCGGGGCGTACGAGCCGGCGAACGCGGAGGCGACGCCCTGGACGCCGAAGACCAGGCCCGTCCGGAAGGAGGACAGCTGCAGCGTCTCCTGGAGGTAGAGCGTCAGTACGAAGATGACCGTCGACATCATCGAGAAGGTCACCAGACCGCCCGCGTTGCCCCAGGCCACGGTCCGCCGCTTGAGCATCGGCAGCGACACCAGCGGGGCGGCGGCCCGCCACTCGACCGCGACGAAGGCGACGAGCAGTACCAGCCCCGCCACCAGCGTGACCTGTACGTCGATGCCGCCGAAGCCGTGCTGGGCGGCCGTGGAGAGGGCGTAGATCAGCGCGAGCAGACCGCCGGTGACCGTGACGGCGCCGGGCACGTCCAGGCGGGGCCGTTCGGGGGTGCGGGACTCGGGCAGCAGCCGGGGGGCGAGGGCGAGGACGGACACCGCGGTGAGGGCGAGGAGCCCCATCGTGGAGCGCCAGCCGAGCGTGTCGGTCATGACCCCGCCGAGGACCATGCCGATGGTGAACCCGAGGGAGAGCAGCGTGCCGGAGATGCCGAGCGCCCTGTCCCGGAGCGGACCTTCGGGGAACGTGGTGGTCAGCAGGGACATGCCGGTCGGCACGATGATCGCCGCACCGACGCCCTGCAGGGCCCGTCCGGTCAGGAAGGACGCCGGGTCCCAGGCGAGGGTGGCCAGGAGCGAGGCGGCGCCGAAGAGTGCGAGGCCGGTCAGGAACAGCTTCCTGCGTCCGTACAGGTCGGCGATCCGGCCGAAGAGGAGGAGGAAGCCGCCGGAGGGCAGTGCGAAGGCGGTCACCGCCCACTGGAGCGCGGACCGGCTCAGGCCCAGGTCCCGGCCGAGCACCGGCAGGGCCACGTTCAGTACGGAGAAGTCGAGCGCCACCATGAACTGGGCGGCGCACAGGACGAAGAGGACCAGCTTGGCCCGGCGCGAGAGCCGGTCGCCGGAGGGGGCTGCGGACGCGGGGCGCGGCGCGCCGGCCGCGGTTCCAGGGGTGGTCGTGGTCTGCGTATGCGTATCGATCGGCATGGCCACCACCCTCGCGGCAGGCGAAAGCCCGTGGAGAGTGGGAACTTATGCTGTTGGTGGCACCACCAGGCAGCCCACAGGGGGAGTTCGTGGCCACACCGATCGACAAGCACCGCCGTTCCGAGCTGCGCGAGTTCCTGATGAGCAGACGGGCCCGGATCAGCCCGGCCGAGGCCGGACTGCCGGACGGCGGGGCGCGTCGGCGCACTCCCGGCCTGCGCCGGGAGGAGGTCGCCGTGCTCGCCGGGGTCGGGGCCTCCTGGTATCAGTGGCTCGAACAGGGGCGTGACATCACGGTGTCCGGGCAGGTCCTCGACTCGGTCAGCCGGGTCCTGAAGCTGACCAGTGCCGAGCGCCGCCACCTGTACGTCCTGGCGGGGCTCAACCCGCCCGTCCTTGAGGTCGCGCCCGCCGACCGGGAGATGTGCCAGGGGCTGAAGCGGCTGATCGACGCGTGGATGCCGTTCCCCGCGCACATCATGGACGCGTACTGGAACACGGTGATGTACAACGACGCGGCCTCGCTGGTGCTCGGCATGCGTCCGGAGATCGTGCAGAACTGTCTGATCGCGTTCTTCACCGACCCCCTCTACAAGGCCCGTTCCCGGCACTGGGAGGAGATCGCCTGCAAGGTGGTCGCCCAGTTCCGGGCGGCGTGCTCGGAACTGCCCGACGACGAGGGTTTCCGCGCGGTCGTCGAGGAGGCCAGGGAACTCAGCCCGGAGTTCGCCGCGTTGTGGGAGCGGTGGGACATCCAGCCGGGCGGCCAGATGCAGAAGGAGATCGAGCACCCGGTCGTGGGGACGTTGTACGTGGAGTCGACCCAGCTGCGGGTGCCCGCGCGGCCGGACCTGTCGATCGTGCTGCACACGCCGCTGCCGAACACCGAAACGGCCGAGAAGCTGGAATGGCTGGTGTCGCCGGACGGACGGCGCGAGTCCATGTACCCGGTGGCCGGCTGAGCACGCCGGGGCCGGACACCGGTTCGGGCACCACCGCCCAGCGGTGGTGCCCGAACCGGAGGGGCATCACGCCCCGTTCCCTACCAGCGGTACCAGCGGCCGCCGCCACCTGCGGGCCGGGCGATGAACCCGAGCACCCAGATCACGAGGACGGCGAGCGCCAGCCACCACAGCACCTTCACTGCGAAACCCGCACCGAAGAGGACCAGGGCGAGCAGCAGAACCAACAGCAGGGGAACCATGTCAACCACCTCCGCACCCCCGCATGCCCTGCTCCCTTCCGGTCATGCACACGTCGTCGTGAAGCCTTGACCCCGCCCTTTGGCGCTCCCGGTTCGGCAAGGTCGAGACCGTTCCCTTCCCGCCGGAACCACGATCGCTCACGGCGATCGCTCATCCGGGCCCGGCCGGGTATACGCGGCCCATGAATCGGACTTGGCACGGACGGAAGTGGGCCACGACATGGGCCACGAGGAAGGCAACGCCACGAACCGCGGCGGAAGAAGAGGCCGTGGAACGGCGAACGGGCAGCGGCCGGGCCGGGCCGGTGGTGAGGACCGCCGCGGTCCTGGCCGCGCTGGTCGGCACGATCGCGTTCAGCGTCGCGCTCGCCCGGCTGACCCTGGAGCCCTCCCCCGCCTCCGAGGCCCTGACCTACAGCAACGTGCACCCCGGGCGTTCGATCCGCGCCTACCTCGACCACGGGACCCCCACCCAGAACCTGCGGCAGCTCGGCGGGAACCTGCTGCTGGGCGTGCCGTTCGGGATGCTGCTGCCCGTGCTGCTGCCCCAGGCCCGCGGCCTGGTACGGGTGGCGGTGGGCACGACGGTGGTCATGACGCTCGTGGAACTGGTGCAGGGTGCACTCGTACCCGGCCGGGCCTTCGACGTCGACGACGTCATCCTGAACACGACGGGCGCCCTGCTCGGTTACCTCTTCATCGGCCGGCGCCTCGGCCGAGCCGTGCACCCCCGCCGTCACCACTGGTGGCACCGCCTCCGTCCGCGCCGGCGGGCCTCCGCGGACTGACGGGCCGGCCGGCCGGGCGCCACGTGGCCGAAGCGGGCGGCCCGGAGCGTTCCAGGATGCGCTTCCGCTCGCCCCGCCGGGGGCCGACACTTGACCGACGGCGCGCCGAGTCCGGCGGCACGGACCGGACGGCGAACGGAAAGGGAGACAGTGGACTTGCAGGTCGATCGTGCTCGCGTCCCGAACAGGACCGGTCCCGCCGGCACTCCGGCCGCCCCCGCCGGGGCGAGGCGGGACCGCTCCGTGCGCGCACGATCCGTCGTCCTGGGCTTGCTCCTGGCGCTCCTGGGCATCGCCTGGGCCGGTACGCACGATCTGCTGTCGAGCCTTGAGCGGCACGGCAGGCTGACTCCGCCCGACGCCCCGGCCGCGGTCGCCACCATCGTCAGCCTCGGCACCGTCATCGGTGTGCTCGTCGGCGCGATCCTGAACGGGATGGCCAAGCTGATCCAGGCGCGCGGCCAGAAGGACGCGGACATGGTGCGCGCGCGGGCGGAACTGCTCCGGGCGGAGGCCGATATGGTGCGCGCCCGCCACGGCCTGCCCCCGGCACCGGCCGAGGCCGTCCCGCCCACCGCCGGGACGCCGGACGAGGAAACCCCCGCACAGGGCGGGTGAGCCCGCACGGGGCGGGTGAGCGGGCACGGGCCGTTCAGGCGCCGCCGGGGCCGGGGTTCCAGTGCGCGTGCATGGCGGCCAGCGTGGGGAGTTCGGCCCCGTTGCGGGTGAGGACGACCGTGCCCCGCTCGCCCGCGCGGGCGGCCGGGGCATGAGAGGTGACGGTGTCCCAGGGGGCCCACAGGGCGTGCCGGGTGGCGCGGCGGGCGATGGCCGTCAGGGGCCAGGGGGCCTCGACCGGACGGTGGTCGTAGCCGAGCATGCGGGTGCGCCGCCGGGTGGCGATGACCAGGCCCTCGATGCGGAGCCGGAGCGTGCCGTCGGGGCCCCGCACGTCGGTCAGGCGGACATCGCTGACGTGTCCGATGTCGCGCCCGGCGGGGTCGCGTACGCGGGCGCCCATGAGGTCAGCCAGATGCATGGCCGGACCCGGGGAGGCGGGTGATGACGTTGTCACGGATCCAGTTCTCCAGGGGGTGGACTCCCGGGGCGCCTGCCGTCGGTGCGGCGGTGACGGCCGCGCCGACCGCGGTGACCTGTTCGATCGGGATACGGGCGGGGGTGGTGCCGCCGGTTCGCAGGCGGCGGGCGACGGCCGCGAGGAACCGGCCGGTGCGGCCGCCGAGGCGCGGCGCGAGGGCCGTGGGCCCCACGAGGACCGCGCTGACGTGCAGCCTGCCGTGCTCGTCCCGTACGAGCTCCAGGTCGTCGACCTTGGCGACGGACGTGCCGTCGCCGTCCACGACCTGCCGGTCCAGCAGGTGGAAACGGGCACTGTACGCCCGTCCCGCGCGGCGCTCGGCCTGCGGGTCCGGGGGCGGTGCGGGTGGCATCACAGGCCTGCTTTCGTCGCGAACATCAGGGGAATGGCCGCTGCCGCCGCGACCCCGATGATCACCAGGTAGATCACCCCGAGGGTGTTGGCCAGCCGGCCGTTGACCGCCTTGCCCATGTACTCGTGGTCGTTGGCCACCACGAGGATCGGCAGGTAGGTCAGGGGGAGGGCGACGGCGGCGAACACCAGGGAGTACTCGGTGACCTTGATCGGGTCGATCCCGGTGAGGACCAGCACGGCCCCGGCGATCATCGACACGATGACGACGAAGTGGAACCGCGAGGCGGTCCGGGGTGCCTGCGTCTTCCCCCACGTCCAGCCGAAGTACTGCGCGACGGTGTAGCCACTGGACAGCGCCGTCTCCAGCGCCGCTCCGAACGTGGCCGCGAACACCCCCAGCAGGGCGCAGGCGATGCCCACCCGGCCCAGGGTGGCCACGACGGGCAGCACCACCTGGGAGAGGTGGTCGACGGCGATGCCGGCCGGGTGCAGGACCAGTGCGGCGCAGGTCATGATGGCGAGGGCGAGGAGCCCGCCGAGCGGAAAGCCGATGAAGACGTTCAGACGCTCGATGAGCAGGTCCTTGCGGCTCCAGCGCTCCTCGATGCCGCCGGAGGAGAAGAAGAACACCTCGTACGGGGTCATGGCACTCGCGAACAGGGCGATCCCGTAGTAGAGGTACGTGGGCAGCCCTTCCCCGGACGGGACCGCTGGGTGGCTGACCTCCTGCCAGACGTGGCCCCACTGCGGGCCGAGGTGGAGGACGGCCACGATGAACACCACCAGGGCCAGGCCCGCCAGGCCGAAGACCCGTTCCATGGTCTCGAACCTCGTGCGCCAGATGACGGCCCACACGCAGAAGGTCACCGCCGGGATCCACAGCAGGTAGGACAGGGCGGTGAGCAGTTCGAGGGCCAAGGCGACACCCGCCAGTTCGGCCGCCAGGGTGAGCAGGGTGACCAGGAAGGACCCGGCCAGGTTGGCGAGGGCGACCCGGGGGCCCAGCCGCTCGCGGACGATGTCGAAGGTGGGGCGCCCCGACTGCGCGGCGACCCGGCCGGCCATCTCCGCGTACACGCAGATGCCGACCACGCCGAGCAGCAGCACCCACACCAGGGCGAATCCGAAGCGGGCGCCCACCAGCGAGGAGGCGACCAGGTCGCCGATGTCCACGAATCCGCCGATGGCGGTCAGGATGCCCAGGGTCACCGCGAGGAGGCGCTTCACGACAGGTTCTCCTCCAGGGCGTTCAGCCGGTCGAGGACGGCCGCGAGCCCGGATGCGTGGGCGCCCAGTTCCTCGATGCGGCCGCGGCGGGCGTCGATGCGCACCGCGGCCAGTTCGTCGGCGGCGTCGGAGAGCACCTCGCCCACCTGCCGGCGGACCCGGTCCGAGGCGGGGCCGGGCGGCTGGCGGGACATGAACGCCTCGTCGGCTCCGGCCAGGTCCTTCTCGGCTTCGCCCAGGATCGCCGAGAGGTAGGGCCCGGTCGCCTTCTTCTCGCCCGCCGCCTTCACCGCCAGGCCGGCGGTGCTGACCGCCGAGGCCGCGGCCTCGGCGGTGTTGGCCGCCTTGTGCCGGTAGTCCTCTTCCGTACGGGACGGCCCGGCGCAGCCTGCCGCCGCCATCGCCGCTGCGACGGCGAGGACCAGCCATCGCACCGCGGCGGGCGCCGTACGCGTGGGGCGCCGCATCAGCGGTCCCGTACGACGAAGTAGAGCCCCACTGCCAGCAGCAGGGCGAGCTGGCCCCAGGCGGCCAGCAGTACCAGGCCTTGATCCATGCGCCGCCTCCCGCAGCTTCCGTCCCTCCGGGCACCGGATACCCACTGCTTGCGCTTTCAGCGCACCACGCCGGCACGTCCCCGGGAGCGCGACACGCGGGTCACGGGCCCGCTCCGGTGCGGCCCGCGACGAGCCGGGCGCGGTCGATCGTCAGGTCCGGGTCGTGGAGCCGTACGCAGCGGTCGCTCCCGCGCGGTCGACGTCGGCCTTCTCGAACGCCGGGTCACCGGGGTTCTGCGGGTGGTGACCGTGGATGGGTTCGTATGGCGGATGGTTCCCCGGCCGGTCGTACGTGCAGACGCGGGTGAGGGCCGCACCACCCGGGAACACCGCCGGGATGCGGTTGCTTCGGCCGCCCCCCGATGTCGACCGGGCCGGAGACCCGCCCGTGGCCCCGGCGCTGGGGGGCGGCGGCCGGGGAGTCGCTCGGCACCGAGGTGGCGCCGCACCCCGGCCGGCACCGCCAGGAGGCCGGCCGCCGGCCCCTGCGGCCAGGAGCGGAGCGCGGCTGTCGCCTCGGCTCTCGGTTTCTTCGTTCCGGCGGCCGTCGGACCCCTTGCGCCGCCCCTCCAGACCATGCGGCAGGATGGCAGCCCCGTTCGGAATGCGCACACTCGCCCGAACGGGGCGCCCCGCACGACGAACTGACAGGTGACAAGGTGACGACACACCCCGTACGACGGCCCGCGGCGGCCGTCGCCACTCCCCCGGTCCGGCGCGGAGCGGAGGGGGTCCGTTGAACCGGGAACTCGTCCTGCACGACTGGCTGGTCGCCGGTATCGCGCTGGCCGCCGGTGCGGTGGCCGCGCTGCTGCTGCGCGCCCTGCTGCGCTGGCTCGGCCGGCACGCGCTCAGGACCCGCTGGGCCGGAGACGACCTCATCGTGGACGCGCTGCGCACCCTCGCACCGGGGGCGGCGGTCATCGCGGGCGCGGCGGTGGCCGCCTCGACGCTGCCGCTCACCGCGAGGCTCTCGGGGTTCGTGAACCAGTCCCTGACCGCCCTGCTCATCTTCATCGCCACGTTGAGCGCGGCCCGGGTCGTCGCCGGTCTGGTGCGGTCCGTGGCGCAGTCCCGTACCGGGGTCGCGGGATCGGCCACCATCTTCGTCAACATCACGCGGATCGTGGTGCTCGCGATGGGCGTGCTGGTCTCGCTGGAGACCGTGGGCGTGTCCATCGCGCCGCTGCTCACGGCCCTCGGCGTGGGCGGTCTGGCCGTCGCCCTGGCCTTGCAGGACACCCTCGCCAACCTCTTCGCGGGCGTGCACATCCTCGCGTCGAAGACCGTGCAGCCGGGTGACTACATCCGGCTCAGCAGCGGTGAGGAGGGCTACGTGGTCGACATCAACTGGCGCAACACGGTGGTCCGCAACCTGTCCAACAACCTGGTGATCATCCCCAACGGGCGGCTCGCCCGCACCAACATGACCAACTACACGCAGCCCGAGCAGCAGTTGTCGATCTCGGTCCAGGTGGGCGTGGGCTACGAGAGCGATCTGGAGCACGTCGAGCGGGTGACCCTCGACGTGGTCGACAGTGTGATGGCCGACATCAACGGGGCGGTGCCAGACCACGAAGGCGCCGTGCGCTTCCACACGTTCGCGGATTCCAGGATCGATTTCACCGTGATCCTCGGCGTCGGCGAGTTCAGCGACCAGTACCGGATCAAGCACGAGTTCATCAAGCGCCTGCACCGGCGGTTCCGGGCGGAGGGCATCTCCATTCCGGCGCCCACCCGTACGGTCGCACTGCACCACGGGGATTCCGCGCCGGTCGCGCCCGCCCCGGTACCGCACCAGCGCGGGTCGTCGATGTCGGGCGCGGTCAGCGGTAGTTGAGCTCGGCCAGTTCGGTGGCGAGGCGGCTCTGCAGCGCCGGGACCCGGACGAGTACGGGGAAGAGGGTGTTGCGCAGGCCGCGCAGGACCGGGTTGCGGGTGGTCGAGAGCCGGGTCAGCCGGTCGGTGAGGGCCACCACGCGCCGGGCCACGGGCCTGCGCGCGGACTCGTACGCGTCGAGGTTGCCGCCGGCGAGCGCGCGGCCGAGGGCGTACGCGTCCTGGATGCCGGTGTTCATCCCCTGGCCGCCGGCGGGGCTGTGCACGTGAGCGGCGTCGCCGGCGAGCAGGAGCCGGCCCCGGCGGTAGCGGTCGGCGATCCGGTGGTGGATCCGGAACCGGGAGGACCAGACGAGCGCGGTGACGGTGGCCTGGCCCGGGGCGCGCTCGTCCAGCAGGCGCTGGACGTCGGCGCGGTCCGGCCGGGCCGGCGCCTGCCGGGCCGTGGCGACGATCCGGTAGCGCCCGCCGGGCAGCGGGGCGACCACCGCGAGCCCGGCGCCGCCGAAGGTGAGCGAAACCTCCCGGGGGCCGGGTGCCCAGTCCATGGCGACGTCGGCGAGGACGAAGGTCTCCTCGTACGAACTGCCCGTGAAGCCGATCCCGGCGGCCTCGCGGACCACGCTGTGCATCCCGTCGGCGCCGACGGCGTACGCGGCGCGCAGGGTTTCTCCGGTGGCGGTGGTGAGGGTGACCCCGTCGGGGTCCTGGGTGAGGCCGGTGACCTCGTGGGGGCGGTGCACCTCGCCGCCGAGGGCGCGCAGCCGCTCCAGGAGCACCGCCTCCGTCTCGTACTGGGGGACCATCAGGGCGTACGGGTGGGCCGTGCGCAGGCCGTCGAAGGAGACGGTGCCCAGCAGGCGGGCGCCGTCGCGGACGCGGAAACGGCTGATGGGGATGCCGCGGCCGATCAGCTCGGCGGACAGCCCGTGCGAGGGGTCAAGCTCGTCGAGCACCTCCAGGGTGCGCGCGTGCACGACGGCGGCGCGGGAGGTGTTGGCGCCCTCCGCCTGCCGGTCGAGCAGGACGAAATCGACGCCGGCCTCGGCGAGGGTCACCGCGAGGGCCAGGCCGGTCGGACCGGCTCCGACGACGGCGACGGTGGTCCGGGCGGGAAGCGCCGGCAGAGGGGCCTGCGGGGCCATGGCGTACCTCCTCATGGGCCAACGCATGTTGGCCAACAGTTGTTGACTCCTTGGGTCCACAGTGCGCCTTCCGCCATGGCGTGTCAACGACTGTTGGCCTACATTCGTTGGCATGACACAGGGAGCGATGGCACAGGGAGCCATGACGCAGGGAGCCCAGACGAAGGCGGCGATCCTGCGAGCCGCGCGGGAGCGCTTCGCCGCGCAGGGATACGAACGGACGACGATCCGCGCCGTCGCGGCGGACGCGGAGATCGACCCCTCGATGGTGATGCGGTACTTCGGGAACAAGGAGAAGCTCTTCGAGGCGGCGCTGGCGGTGGACCTGCGGCTGCCGGACTTCTCGGCCGTGCCCGCCCGTGAGCTGCCCGCCGCACTGGTGGACCACTTCGTGGAGCGGTGGGAAGGGGACCCGGCGGACGACGCGCTGCTGGTTCTGCTGCGCTCCGCGGTGACGAACGAGCGGGCGGCCGAGCGGATGCGGGAGGTGTTCGCGAGCCAGGTCGCACCGGCCCTGGCGGCGGCGATCGGCCCGCAGCGGGCAGCCCGGGTGGCGGGTCTCGTCGCGGCCCAGCTCCTCGGACTGGGGCTGACCCGCTACCTCCTGCGCCTCCCGTCGGTCACCGCCCTCGACCGCCAGGACCTGGTCAGCGCTCTGGCGCCGGCCCTGGCGGCCACCCTGACGGCCTCCGGCTGACGCCGACCGGCGGAGCCGGCCCGGGTCAGGCGTCCAGGGGCTGCCACGCCGGGCCGTGCCCGTCCCGCCGGACGCGTCCGAACACCACGTCGGCGAAGTGGACGCCGAAACCGATGGTGTCGGGCTCCGCCAGCTCGGCGACGAGGCGGCGGCGGTGGTCTGCGGTCCGGGCGGGGTCGTGGTCGAAGCCCGAGGACCATTCGGGGTGGTCGATCTGGATCGGCGAGTGCACGGCGTCCCCGAAGGCGATCAGACGCCGGCCGCCCCCGGTGATGACGTACTCGGCGTGCCCGACGGTGTGGCCGGGAGTGATCCGCACGTGCACGCCGGGGAAGACCTCCTCCCCGTCGGTGATCGTACGGACGCGCGGGGCGAGGGCCGCGACCTGCTCGGCCATGCCCTGGGCCTCCAGGAGGTCACGGCGGTCCCACTCCTGTTCGGAGATCAGGTACTCGGCGTGGGCGAGCAGGGGCCGGTCGCCGCCGGGGGCGGGATGGCAGGCCCAGCCGAGGTGGTCGGAGTGGAGGTGGGTGAAGGCCACCGCTTCGATGTCCTCGGGGCGGCGGCCGAGTTCGGCCAGGCTGCCCGGAAGTGCACCACCCCGGATCGCGCCGAGCGGGCCGTCCGGGGCCTCGTGCGTCTGCGGGCCGAAGCCCGCGTCGATCAGCAGCGCGCGGTCGCCGTGCTCCACCAGCAGTCCGCCGACGCTCCCGACGAGGTGACCCGTGGCGTCCAGGTACTCCGGATGGGCCGCCCAGACCTCGTCGGTGGTGTCCTTGAGCAGGTGCAGCGGCCGGAGCCGCACGTCGCCGTCCGGCACGTACGACACCTTCGTGTCGCCCAGCCGAATCGTGCGGATCCCCGCCGGCCGGCGCAGTCGTCCGCCCTGATCAACCGTCACATCAGACATGGCTCTCCCCTGGAAGTGGTCACGATGAGGCCGTCGCCGCGCATCCCGCGGCGACGACGTCACCATAAGCATCAAGCTCGAATCATTCAAGCTTGCAATATGTGCGCTTGACGGACTTGCTAGGGTGGGGGCATGTCGACGTCCTCCGAGCCCCAGGCCATCGCCGAGCGACAGCTGTGCGGGCTGGTGAACGGACTGGCCCAGCGGATCGCCGAGCACGTACGGGAGCGCGCCGCCACCCTCGGCCTCACCGCGTCCCAGGCGACCGCGCTGCGGGAGATGAGCGGGCCGATGACCATGCGGGAGCTCTCCGAACGCATGAGCTGCGAGCCCTCCAACACCACCTTCGTCGTCGACAAGCTGGAAAAGCAGAGCCTGATCGAGCGGCACCCGCACCCCACCGACCGCCGCGCCAAGCACCTCGTCCTCACCGCCGAGGGCACCGCCCTGCGCGAACGCCTCCTCGGACTCCTCGCCGTCGACTCCCCGCTGTCCGCCCTCACCCCGCAGGAGCAGCGCGTCCTGCACGGCCTGCTGGAGCAGGCCGTCACCCCTCAGTGAGCCGGCGGCGGTGACGCGTCCCGGGCGGACCATCCGCCGGACTCGACGAGGGCGATCTCCTCGTCGACGGCAAGGACTTCCGCGGACCGGCCCATGAGGCGGAGCTGTAGCCGGTAGTAGGACAAGGAGCGGACGAGGAGCTCGGCCCGTTCGGGTTCGAGCGTGCACATACGGCGTGCGGCGGCGACGGATTCCGCCCGCAGGGCCAGGGCCGTCTCCGGCCGGTGGGCGAACTGGCGGCTGTACTTCCCCAGCGCGACGGCCAGCTTGGGCAGGTAGGCCAAGGGACTCACCTGGACCAGTACGCGGTAGGCCGCGACCCGTTCTCCCACCGAGGGCTTTCCGGATCCGAGGAGGGCGACCCGTGCTCGCAGTACCGCGTCGTGATTGATGTGCGCCGAGTGATTCATGACGGTGATTCTCAAAGCTGCGCACGGGCCCGGACAAGGTTCTTCGACTATGCCGTCCGTCCTACGAAAACGGCCTCTGACCTGTCATGATGGATACGTATTCACCCCTGTGAGCCCCCGGCGGCCACCGCGAGGCGTCCCCAACTCAGCAGCCCAGGCGGGTTTTCACCAGGTACTCGGCCTCCTCGGTCAGCCGTGCACGCCGCTCCTGGCCCTGCGCGCGGTCGAGTTCGCCCCGCAGCGCCGACTCCGTACGCAGCACCGTCGCCCGCGGAACCGGGATCCGCTGGCCGGGCTTCTCCGTGAACGGCTGCAACTCCCCCGCCACGGCCTGCGCATCGTCGGAGGCCCCGCGGCGCAGCGAGAGGAACACGCGGGCCAGCCAGTCCGCCGGGATCTTCACCATCAGGTCGGTCATGTACGGGCAACGACGCACCACCGTCGACGTGACTCCCCGTCCCCCACCCGGACCAAGCGCGGGCGCTGCGTCCCGGCCCCTCAGCGGCGTGTGGGGGCGGGTGGGACGTGAACGGCCAGGGCGCAGACGTCGTCGCGGCCGCCGGGGGCCAGCTCGGCGAGGATACGGGCGAGCGGGTCCCGCTGGTGCGTGACGACCGCCCGGACCGCGGCGTCCGCGAGCCGGGCCATGCCGTGGTAGATGTCCTCCCCCGGTTCCTCGATCAGGCCGTCCGTGTAGAGCAGCAGGTGATCCCCCGGCTCCAGCTGGAGCGTCGCCTCGGCGTACCGGGCCTCGAAGGTGGCGCCGAGGAGCGGGCCCGCGGGCTGGGGAAGGAAGCGGGGGGTGCCGTCGCGGATCAGCAAGGGGGGCAGGTGGCCGGCCCGGACCCAGGTCAGGAGGTGGGTGGCCGGCTGGTAGTGGGCCATCACCATGGTGGCGGTGGTGCTGTACGGGTCGGTCGCGGAGTGCAGCAGCAGCGCGTTGAGCCGGACCAGCACGTCGGAGAGGGTGGAGCCGGTGACGATCATACCCTTGGCGGTGAACCGCAGTTGGGCCATGGTGCCGACGGCGTCGAGACCGTGGCCGGCCACGTCGCCGACGACGAAGAGAGCGCGCTCATCGGGGAGTTGGATGGCGCTGTACCAGTCGCCGCCGACGTTGACGCCGCTGTCGGCGGGGACGTAGAGGACGTCGACGGCGAGGCCCGCGAGGTCCATCGACCTCTCGGGGGCGGGCAGCAGCGCCTGGCGCAGCCGGGCGGCGATGTTGCGTTCGGCGCGGAGCATGCCGCGCTGGACCAGCATGGCCCGCTCCTGCTCGTGCAGGGCGAGTTCGGCGTCGCGCTGGGCCGTGCGGTCCTGGAAGAAGCCGTGGACCTCGACCGGCCTGCCCTCGGCGTCCGTCCGCGCTTCGGCGACGATCCGCAGGTGGCGTACCCCGTCCGCGGTGACGATGCGGAACTGCTGGTCGATCGGCCGGCCCTCGCCGAGCAGGCGCTCCACGGCCGCGCCCAGCGTCGGCAGGTCCTCGGGGACCAGGTGCTCCGGAAGCTCCTCCAGCCTCATGGGCCCGAGGGCGGGATCGCGGTCGAAGATGGCATAGACCTGCTCGGACCAGGTGATGCTGTCCGTGGTCAGGTTCCAGTCGGCCCAGCCGAGGTTGCCGAGGCGCTGCATGGCCGCGAGCCGGAGCGTTTCGCGCAGGCCCGTGTCATGGCGGATCCAGGAGACGACCAGACGGTCCCCGAGCCGGGTCGCGCGGACCGAATAGGTCGACTCCTCCGGTACGCCGGCGATGACCTCCTGGTAGACGAACGGCTCGCCCTCGTACGTGGTTCCCGTGGTCAGGGCGTCGTGGTAACCCTGCCACAGCGGGCTGCCGGCGACGGTGGGGTAGGTCTCCAGGACGCTCAGTCCCACGAGCTCCTTGCCGCACCGGCCCGCGATGTCCACCGAACCCGGCGCGGCCGCGTCGATGCGGTAGTCCTCCACCTCTCCGCTCGGCGAGCGCACGGGCGAGAGCAGGATCGCCGTCCCCGACAGGGCGTCGAAGACGGCCTGGATGTCCGCCACCTCCTGGCTGGCGGTCACGGCAGGGCGCGCGGAGTCGGCGGCGGACGCGTCGCCGTCGCGTTCGGGGGGGCCGGCGGTCCCGGAGCCGTCCCCCGGGCCGGCGGCTTCCGCGTCCGGTGCGGAGCCGGCTTCCGGGCTGCGGGAGCCCGGTGGGCCGTCGGCGTCGGCGCGCTCCTCACGCGGCGCGCCACCGGCCGGCAGGACGCCGCTCAGGCTGCTCACCATGCCCACGGTCTGCTGGAGCAGGGAGCGGACCTCGGGACCGAACGGGGCCAGGCGGGTCCGCAGGAAGCCCACGACGGTGGTGACGTGCCCCTGTGCGGTGACGGGGATCCAGGCGCGGGTGGACCATCGGCCCGGCGGCTTGCCGATGAGGAGGTAGCGTTCGGCGTCCGCCACCGGGTCCTCCAGCCACAGCGGCTGCTGGGAGGCCGCGACTTCCAGCGCCGCCACGCCCTCGAACGGCGGGATGTGCTGCCACTGGGCGGCCAGCGCGGCATCGACGCCCGCATGGCCCATGAGTTCCAGCCGCCCGGATTCCGTGACGGAGTAGATCAGGACGGCGTCCACGCACGCCGGCTCCTGCAGGGCCTCCCGCAGGAGTGCGGCCACGTCGCCGGGGGTACGCGCACGGGCGAGGGCTCCGGGGAATCCGGCCGGCAGCCGCCGGGCGCCGCCGCCCCCGTCCCCCGTCGGAACGTAGCGGGCGGAATCAAACACCGAGCCGCGCCGGTGGTCTGCCTGCCCGGCGGTCCCGGGCCGCTGCGCGGCGGGGGAGGCGGGACGGAACCGGCCCAGGGTGATCCAGCACTCCTCCATCAGCGTCCGGTCGTGGACCTCAGCACGCCGGACCAGGGTTTCGTACGCGACGTCCGCCGGGACTCGGTCCTCGGCCATCACCACGCCCTTGGCCCGTTCCAGGATCCCGGTGACGGAGGCCAGGCCCTCCAGGTCCACGACCTCGGATCGCAGCCTGGCCACGACTTTGGCCAGCGCCAGCAGCTCGGGGGCGGGACCGTCGTCGGGCACCCCGGATCCGGATTCCATGCTCCGAGCATGCCACGCCCCGGGGAGGGCAGCGTCCCCATGGAGGATTCAGCCATCCGGCGGCGTGATCGGCACGTCCTCGGACCGGCATCAGGGCAGGTCCGCGGGGCCTACTGCGGGGGCCGGTCCCCCAGGGCCGGGGGGACTTCCTCGTGCACCGTGAAGACGCTGCGCGCTCCCGTGACGTCGAACATACGCGCTACGGGGGGCCGGAGTGCGGCCAGTTCCACGGTACTGCCGGCCTCGGCCGCCCTCTGCCTGGCCCTCAACAGGATGTTGAGCCCGGTGGAGTCACAGAACGTCAGGCCCCCGCAGTCGACGACGATGCGGTCGGCACCCCGGGCGAAGACCTCGTCCAGCGCGTCGCTGAGCGGCCTGAGACTGTCGTGGTCCAGCTCTCCCGACACCGCGACCACGGCCGAGGTGCCGCTCCAGCGAAGATCTGCCGCGAGACGGGATCCGGCGCGGCCGTCAGAGGTGTCCCTCGCATTCGCCGCCATCCGACCCCTTCCGATCGCGGAGCGCACCGGTCCGTGGCGACGGTGGGCCCGTAGCGACCATACGACGCTTCGGCCCGGAGTGCCGAGCCGTGAGCGCCCGCGTCCTCCGCGCGCTCACCGCAGGGGTGGGTCAGTCGTCCGCCAGTTGGGCCACCCAGCCGTACGGGAGCTCCGCGCCGTCCAGGGTGACGGCCTCGACGGCGCGGGTCCGGGGGTCGATGTCGGCCTGGACGCCCTCGCCGGCGTACCGCGGATAGCCCGAGACGCCGAGCTCGCCGGTCGCCGTCACCCGGGCGGTGCGGAGGGTGGCGGCGTGCCCGGAGCCCTGCTCGGGGCCGGATCCCTGGTCGGGCCCGGCGCCCTGCCCGGGCTCGGCGGGGCCGGGGCGCAGCACGATGGTGTACCGGTCGCTCATGGCGTCCAGGCTAGCGAGCGGCGGCCGGACCGGCGGGGAGGCGCCGCTGTCGCCACGTTCGGTGACGAAAAGGTGCGTTCCGTAGCAGACCATGTCAGCGTCGTTGCTCAGGAGGCCATCGAGGGTCTCCACGTCTTTCCAGGAGCGTGAGCCGTCATGGGCGGTAAGCAGGACAAGCAGCGCCAGTCGGGCCAGTCAGGGCAATCCGGCAAGACTCCCTCCGAGATGGGGCAGGGCCGGCAGTCCGGCTCGCGCGACGCGCAGCGTTCGCAGCGCACCGGCGACCAGCAGCGCCGTCCGGGTGAGTTCTCCCGCGAGAGCGGACGTGAGGACGACATGATGCGCGACGAGGACATGGACGACATGCGCGACGAGCGCTGACCGACCGTCCCGCTTCACGCGGAGGGGAGCCCCGGGAGCCTTTCGGTTCCCGGGGCTCCGTCCTGGGGTGCGGGGTTCACGCCGTCGGCGGGGGCGGGACCGGCAGGCCGCCCGGCGCGGCTGACCATTCGGCGCCGCTTGACCGGAGTCGGCCAGACGGCTGCCGCACCGAGGTGGTAGCCGAGTTCGCGGTAGGCGTCGAACTGGGTGTGGTCGAACCACTGGTCCATGGTGCTCTGGCGGGGAAAGGCCTTCTCCTTCAGCGCGTAGCTCAGCAACTCGTAGGGCATGTCGGGCGTCAGGCCGGCCTTGGCGAAGACGATCGTCCCCTTGGTGGCGGGCACGCCGTCCCCGAAGTCGACGGGCTCCGGGTACTCGATCTCGCCCCGGACCACACAGCGTGCGGAGAACCGCGTGTTCAGGGCCGCCATGGGCTCCGTCGGCTCCACCTTCTCGGCGCTGCCCGGAACCAGCTGCAGCACCTCCTGCTGCTTGAACCTGATCTGCACGCCGAGGTCCTCGTACGCGAGGGTGACCGCCTCGGCGAGGGTCCTGGCCAGCGGCGGCGAGTCGCCGGACGAGTCGATGACGTAGACGGTCCGGCACCGCAGCCTCAGCAGCTCGACCAGGCCCAGGTTGTCGAAGTGCCCTCCGTCCGTGCACAGCAGCATCGGGCTGGTGTCCGAGTAGCGGCCGGCCAGCTCCTGGAGCTGGTAGCGCAGGCGGCGCACCCGGGGCAGCCGGGGCAGCACCCAGTCCGGGCCGCGCCGGGCCAGCTGCGCGAGGTACAGCGGGTTGGGCACCCAGGTGCCCAGGCGCAGGTTGGACAGGGCGAACAGGCGTTGCACGGCCATCGCCTGAGTGCCCATCGTCGAGGCGAACGCCGCTCCCGACACGGCCATCGCGGACTGCACCGTGAGGTCTCGCCGGATCGTGGGATGGGCCGTCTCCTCCATCGTGGTCGTCCGTACCCACCCGGTGTCGGGGCCGCCCACGTAGTCGTGGGAGAAGGTGAAGGGCACGGCCGCCCGGCCGGGCGCGGTCCGGTTGCGCAGCGAGAGGGCCGCCGAGGCGACGAAGACGACCTGCGGGAAGGCGGGATCCTTCGGCGGCTTGGCGTGGGTGCTCAGCGGGGTCGCCTCGCCGTTGTAGTCGTACGGGAGGGCGCCGACCGATCCGTCGTGCAGCACGGCCCGGCGCACCGCGAAGGCGCCGGCCAACCGCTGCCGGTAGAAGGGGTGCAGGCTGAAGGTGGTCTGGTCGACGAGCAGGGCCGACGCGAGCAGGGCGGCCGCGAGCCCCCACCGCCACCCGCCCCAGCCGTTCGCGTAGAGCGCCGACCAGGACAGCAGGGCCAGCCCGAAGAAGGCGACGAGGGCGAGGACGAGCCAGACCACGAGCGCCGGGAGCCAGCCCGTTCCGGTCCGGGTGACGATCGCCTTGGCCCCCTTGGTGAACCAGCGCGTCCTGCTGCCGTCCGGCTGCACCTTCCTGACGCGGCTGCCGGCGGCGTTGAACGCCCCTGCGACCGCGGTCGCCGCGACGGTCAGCGCTCCCAGCAGGGAGATCCCCCGGGCTCCCTCGGGGAACACGTCGGCGCGCTCGCCGAGCCAGGCGAACACCCACACCACCACCGGAACGGCCACCGCGAACACGGCGACGGCCGCGGCGAGGCCCAGGATCCCGGTCACCGTGGTCCGCACCCAGGCAGGGCGGGACCGGCCCCGGCCGGCCGTGAACTGGTACGCCGCCACCGACACGGCGGCGGCCAGGGCCACGAGGCCGAGGAGGGGCGGCCAGACCTGCGGGTGCAGCTGCTGCGCCAGGCCCGGGAAGGAACCGGTCCGCCGGACGGGATAGTGGTCCAGGTCGGTGAGCGGCGCTGCGTGGTAGAAGAGGCTGAGGCAGATCCCGGCCACCGTGAACGTCAGCGCCAGCAGCCCCAGCGAGACGCACAGGCCGCGCAGGATGACGCCCGCGGCGTGCAGCTTCTCGCGGGGGCTGTCCGCCAGGTACTTGGCGTGCCGACGGACGTGGTCCTCCTCCGGGCTGCCCGGCTCGAACGCGTCCCGGGCCGTCGCGAGGTCGGCGCGCGCGATCAGCCGGCCCTGCCGGTTCCTCGGCTGCCGGTCCGTGATCGCCAGCTGGTACGCGCCGACGGCGTAGCCGCCGCCCGAGACGGAGGTCAGGTAGCGGGCCCTGGACAGCACGCCTCCCTCGCGCAGCGCCTGCAGGGCGCCCAGCGCGACGGAGGCGGAGCGGATCCCGCCGCCCGAGACGCAGATCCCGGTCTCTGCCGGTTCCCGGCCGGGGGGCTGCAGGGCGCGGGTGCGCCAGCGGTCGCGCGCGCTGTCCTTCCGCGGGGCCGCGGGGACGTGCCGGTCCGCCCATGCGGTCAGGGGCAGGTTCGCGTGGGGGGCGGCGGGCGGGGTGATGAGGTCCGGGTCGTCCATGGGCTCGCCGCGGGCGAGTGCGTACGCCTGCTGGACGCGCAGCGGCCTGCTGCCGGACGCCGGCGCGCCGTCGGACTGCGGCCCGCCGTCGGACGGCGGCGCGTTCTTCACCACCGCCCGGCGCAGACAGCGGCGTGCGAGCAGGGTGACACCGATCCAGAGGGCGGCGGCCAGGAGCGGCGGCACCAGCGACCACTTCAGCAGGGCGCACCAGGCGGCCCTCTCCCAGTCCCCGTCCTCACGGGTGGCGAGGGCGTCCATGCCCCGGAAGAGGAAGGCGTTCTCGCAGAGGTCCGCCGCGGCGAGCACCAGGGTGACGGCGGCGGCGCGCCTCGCCCATTTCCGGGACACCCACCGGTAGAGGAAGCAGCTGCCGAAACCGAACAGGGCGAGCAGGAGCAGCGCGTAACCGGGGACGAAGAGGTACGAGTCGAGCCGCAGGGCCCGGCGGAACGGCTCAAGCCGTTCTCCCCGGGGCGGGCACCCGCCGTGGGGCCCGTAGAGCAGCCGGCAGGCCTGCTTCCACGTGCCCGCGAGCTGTAGCCGCACCTCCTCGGGCAGATCGCCTCCGCGCCGGTCGCAGAAGAGCCCGGTGAGGACGCCGCCGCCGATCAGCGCGAGCAAGCTCAGGGGCGCGGCCCACTTCGCGTAGGGAGGACGGGTATGCGCTGGCGTCGGCGTGCTGTCCACAGCCCGACGGTAAGCGGGGCGTGCGGGCGCTGTCCGGATGCGCGCCGGGCACCGGGGGCGGATGACCCGAAGGAACGGACGCGTCCGCGCAGGCGTTCCGGGACGGTGATGCCGAGCATGTGCGGCCCCCGGGTCTCGGGCACGCCCAGGGCAGGCTCCGGGCGGCCGAGGAGATGCGGGCCGTGGTCGCCGCCAGGGCGGCGGCGACCCGGGGCACCGTCCACGGCGGGTCATGGCGGCCGCTTCTGCGGCGGTGGCCCGGCGTCAGGCCGCCGCGCGGAGTGCCGCGGGGTGGCGGCGGCGGGCGGGGTCCGTGAGGGAGACCGGCTTCCAGACGCCGTCGGGGTGGTAGACGTCGGTGCCGGGCGGGACGATCTCGTCGATCCGGTCGAGAGTCGCGTCGTCCAGGGTGAGGCAGGCCCCCTTCAGCGCGGCCTGGAGCTGTGACTGCGTACGCGGCCCGATGATCACCGAGGTGACGGCGGGGTGGGCCAGCGGGAAGGCCAGCGCCAGTTCGGGCAGGGTGCACCCGACCTGGTCCGCGAGGGCCACCAGCTCCTCCACGGCGTCGAGCTTGGCCGCGGTCACGGGCAGTTCGGGGTCGAAGCGGGCCGGGTGGAGTGCGGCGCGACCGCTGCCGAGGTCGATCGGACGGCCCTTGCGGTGGCGTCCGGTGAGGAAGCCGGAGGCGAGCGGACTCCAGGTCAGCACGCCCATGCCGAGCCGCTGGGCGACGGGCAGCACGTGGGCCTCGATGCCGCGGGCGAGCAGCGAGTACGGCGGCTGTTCGGTGCGGAAGCGCTGCAGCCCGCGGCGTTCGGCGAGGTGGTGGGCCTCGACGAGGTCCTCGGCGGGGAAGGTCGAGCAGCCGAACGCCCGGATCTTGCCCTGGGTCACCAGGTCGCCGAGGGCCGACAGGGTCTCCTCGATGTCGGTGGTGTGGTCGGGGCGGTGCACCTGGTAGAGGTCGATCCAGTCGGTGCGCAGCCTGCGCAGGCTCTCCTCGACCGCGCGCACGATCCAGCGGCGGGAGTTGCCGCCGCGGTTGGGGCCCTCGCCCATCGGGAAGTGGACCTTGGTGGCGAGGACCACGTCGTCCCTGCGGCCGTGCAGCGCCTTGCCGACGATGGTCTCCGACTCGCCCGCCGAGTACATGTCGGCGGTGTCGACGAAGTTGATGCCCTCGTCGAGTGCGGTGTGGATGATCCGGGCGCAGTCGTCGTGGTCGGGATTGCCGACCGCTCCGAACATCATGGTGCCGAGGCAGTAGGCACTGACTTCTATGCCGGTGCGGCCGAGGACGCGGTAGCGCATGGCGGATTGCCCCCTGTGGTCGTTGCGCGGGTGCACCGGGCGGTGCGTCCGGCGACTCTACGAGCTGGAGTGCACTCCAGATCAAGTGACCGCAGCGACCGCGCCCGCGGCCGGGTGTTCAGTTGGCCCGGCCGTAGCGGACGTTGTCGCTCCAGATCCGCTCCAGCCGCACACGGGTGCCGGGTCGTGGGGCGTGCCAGATCTTGTCGTCGCCGGCGTAGATGCCGACGTGGCCGAGTCTGCCCCCTTTGGCGAAGAACACCAGGTCACCGAGGGCGCGATCGCTGCGGGAGATGTGCTGCGTGTCGCGGTACTGCTGCTCGGCGGTGCGGGGAAGTCTGCGGCCCGCCTTCCGGAAGGCGTAGAGGGTCAGGCCGGAACAGTCGAAGCGTTTTGGACCTGTTGCCCCGTAGGCGTACGGGGAGCCCTGTTTGGAGGCGGCCACCGCCAGCGCCCTGGTGCCATACGGCACGGCGATCTCGGCCGCGTCGGCGGGTGTGGCGGGGGCGGTGAGGGCGCCGGCGGCCAGGAAGGCCGCGGCGAGGAGGGAGGACGCCCGCGGGCGGCGGCGGCGAGGGGTCGGGCGGCCGCTCCGGGGCCCGCGTACGAGCCCTTGTGAAAGCCCTCGTGCGAGCCCTCGTGTGTCCATACCGGACGTGGTCATCGTGATACCTCCGCATTGGGTGAGCAGTTGAACCGGCCGATCTCTGGACAGTGCTGTTCGGGGCGGTGACATGCGTAGTGGCATTCGATGGCCGATGAGTCTTGCGGCCGCCCTCGGGCTCCTGTTCGGCAACACGGGGCGTTTTGTTCCTTCTTTGCCTTACGTCGTACGGGCAGAGCCATGGGCCGCAGGATCTCCCGAGGCTCCCAACGCCGCCCCGACAGGGGCTAAAGTCGCTGGTCATGACCGTGTTGCATGGTTCTTCCGTGGTCCTGCGCCCCACCCTCGTGCAGGACGTTCCCGCTCTGGCCGCCATCCGGGCCACACCGGCGGTGCAGGCCCGTTGGAGGGGCGGGCCGGACTTCGCGGCGGAGATCGCGGCGGAGCTCCACGAGGCCGGCGTCCACCACCTGACCGTGCTGTACGAGGACCGGGTCATCGGCGGCGTCCAGTGGCACGCCGAGGAGGATCCGGACTACCGGCACGCCGGCATCGACCTGTTCCTCGATCCGGACGTCCACGGGCGCGGCCTGGGCACCGACACCGTGCGCACCCTCGCCCGCCATCTCGTCGACGACCGCGGCTTCCACCGCCTGGTGATCGATCCCGCCGCCGACAACGCCCCGGCGATCCGCTGTTACGCCAAGGTCGGCTTCAAGGCGGTCGGCACCATGCGCCAGTACGAGCGCGGCCCGGACGGCACGTGGCACGACGGCCTGCTGATGGACCTGCTGGCCGCGGAACTGACCCGCTGAACCCGGCCGCGGGAGTTCACCGGTGCCCGGCCGCTGCACGGGGGCGGCCGGGGCGGCTTGAGCGGGCGGACGGCGGATCTCGTGGGACGCCGGGGCCACTTGGACCACCGGCCCAGGAGGGCCCGTGGCGGTGCGGGGCCGGGCCCCGGCGCGGAACCGGCCGGCGCATGGAGGTGGGGGGCGAGGGTAGGCGCGCGGCGGAGGATCGTCCTGCCGGGCGGCCCGGTGGCGCCCCAGGGGGCGTGTGGCCGCCGATGACCACGAAAGGTCGCGCATGTCGCACGTAGAGGAATACGTCGAGGTCAACGTCCCCGTCCGTACGGCCTACAACCAGTGGACCCAGTTCGAGCAGTTCCCCGCCTTCATGGAGGGGGTGGAGCGCATCGAGCAGCGCAGCGACACCCTCACCCACTGGGTGACGAACGTGAACGGTGTGCAGCGCGAGTTCGACGCGCGGATCACCGAGCAGCTTCCCGACCAGCGCGTCGCGTGGATGACGGTGGACGGGGAGCCGCGGCAGGCCGGGCTGGTCACCTTCCAGCCGATCGACGCGGGCACCACCAAGGTGTCCCTGCACATGAACTGGGTGCCCGAGGGGCTGGCCGAGAGCGCCGCCGACAAGCTCGGCTTCGTCAAGCGGCAGGTCGCCGGTGACCTCAAGCGCTTCAAGCTGTTCATCGAGTCGCGCGGAGTCGAGACCGGCGCCTGGCGCGGTGAGGTTTGAGACCGATGAGATCCGAGGCGGCGCACGAGGCCCGGCGGGCGGCATCCAGCGGGGGCAAGGGCCGGGAGGTCACGGCGCGCAGCGGGCTCGCGGCCCGCGGGGTGCTGTACGTACTGGTCGGTCTGCTGGCCGTGCGCGTCGCCTTCGGAGGCGGGGGTGAGGAGGCGGACCGGCGCGGCGCCTTGCAGAAGCTGGCGGAGCAGCCCCTGGGCGAGGTGCTCATCTGGGCGGTGGGCATCGGCCTCGTCGGCATGATGCTGTGGCGGCTGTCGGAGGCGGTGTTCGGCGAGGCCGGCGCGGACACCGCCCCCGCCGCCGAGGCGGGCGCCCACGAGGCCGCCTCCGGCCGCTCGGCCCGCCGCGGCGGCTCCTTCGGCACCGGCAGCGTCTGGAAGCGGATCGCGGCCGCGGCCCGGGCCGTCTTCTACGCCGTGGCCGCCTTCTCCGTCCTGTCCTTCGCGGCGGGCTCCGGCGGGGGCCGCTCCAGTGACGAGCAGTCGCGCGATGTGACGGCGAAGACGCTGGGGCTGCCCGCGGGCCAGTGGCTGGTGGGTGCGGCCGGGCTCGCGATCGGGATCGCCGGCGTGGTGATCGCCGTCCAGGCGGCGCGGCTCAGTTTCCGCAAGGAGCTCGCGATGGGCGGCGCGTCGGCGCGCCTGCGCAAGGCGGTCGACTTCCTGGGGGTGAGCGGCGGCCTGGCGCGCGGGGCGGTGTTCGCCGCGGCCGGCGCCTTCATCGTGTACGCGGCCGTGCAGTTTGACCCCGGTCAGGCGAAGGGGATCGACGACACGCTGCGGGCGTTCGCCGGGACACCGGCGGGGCCGTGGCTGCTGGTCGTGGTCGCCGTCGGGCTGGTGCTGTTCGGAGTGTTCTGCTGGGCCCTGGCCCGGTGGCGCAAGGTCTGAGCCGGGCGGAGGGCCGCACCTTCCTGGCCAGGCCGGTTCCGGGACGGCACACTGAGGGGGTTGGCCGCCCCCATGGTCAGGAGTGTCCGTGCCCGTCCCGATCATCATCGACTGCGATCCCGGGCACGACGATGCCCTCGCGATCATGCTGGCGGCCGGCGATCCGGCGGTCGACCTGCTGGCCATCACCACCGTTGCGGGGAACCAGACGCTGGAGAAGACCACGCTGAACGCCCGTCGGGTCTGCACCGTCGCGGGCATCACCGGGGTGCCGATCGCGGCGGGGTGCGACCGGCCGCTGGTACAGCCGCTGGCGGTGGCGTCCGACGTGCACGGCGTGTCGGGGCTGGACGGGCCGCGGTTCCCGGAGCCCACCGTCGACGTGGTCCCGGAGCACGCGGTGGACCTGATCCACCGGATCCTGACCGAACACCCCGAGCCGGTCACCCTGGTCCCGACCGCACCCCTGACCAACATCGCCCTGCTGCTGACCCGTTATCCCGGTGACGCCGCCCGGATCCGCGAGATCGTCCTCATGGGCGGCTCCACGGAGCGGGGCAACCGCAGCCCGGCGGCCGAGTTCAACGTCCAGACCGATCCGGAGGCCGCGGACATCGTCTTCCGCAGCGGGGTTCCCCTCACCATGTGCGGGCTCAACGTCACCCACCAGGCCCTCGCCACCCGCGAGGTCCTGGCCCGCTTCGAGGACCTGGGCACCGAGCTGGGGCGCACGTGTGCCGAACTGCTGACCTTCTTCGCCTCCACCTACCGCACCCTGTGGGGGTTCCCGGATCCGCCGCTGCACGATCCCGTCGCGGTGGCCCGGGTGCTCGATCCGCAGATCGTGCACTGCGTGGAGGCGAACGTCGTCGTCGAGTTGCACGGCCGGTACACGCGGGGCGCCACCGTGGTGGACCTGCACCGGTACGTGGACCGGCCGGTGAACGCACTGGTCGCGGTGACCCTGGAGGCGGAGCTCTTCTGGGACCGGATGGTCGCCGCCGTCGCGGCCCTGGGCCGCCGGAGCGCGTGAGACGACCGCGGCGAGCAGACAGCCGCAACGAGCGGGGCGGCCGGGGCCCGCCGGCCGTACGGGTCCGGCCCGAGCGTCGGACCCGTACGGCCGCCCCCGGGAGCGGCCTCAGCCCAGGGAGATGCTGTCGCCCTGGACCGTGATCTTCGCCGCCGGCAGGGGACGGGTCGCGGGACCGCCGGCCACGGTGCCGTCGGTGACCTTGAACATGCTCTGGTGGCAGGGGCACACGATGTTCCCGTCGGCCACCGTGGCGACCGAGCAGCCCTGATGGGTACAGGTCGCCGAGAACGCCTTGAACTCCCCGGCCTTCGGCTGGGTGACCACGACCTTCTGGTCCTTGAAGACCTTTCCGCCGCCGACCGGGATCTCCGAGGTCTGCGCCAGGGCCTTGCCCGCGGCGCCGCCGCCCGCGGGCGCCGCCCCTCCGGTGCTTCCGGGCGCGTCGGACGGCGCGCCGGAGGCATCCGCGGGGCCGTCGTTGCCGCAGCCGCTCAGGATGCCGCCCGCCACGGTGGCGGCGCCCGCCGCGAGGATCGTGCGTCGGCGCGTGGTGTCGCCCATGGTCGTGTCTCCTTCTTCGTACCGGTTGCGGACCGGAGTCTCATGCCTCTCCCCGGCCTCAGCAGGTACACGCCCCGCCGCTCCGGGCGGTTCACCGTACAGGCGAAACGGCCGCTGCGGCGTTCAAGTGAGTAACCCGCCAAAAGGAAGGGCCGGGCCTGTGGCATCTCGGCCAACCTGCGCCTGCGCCCCTGAACGCCCCCCGGAGTGACGTTCCGTCGGCCGCTCGCCGGGGCAGCCGCGTGGTGCCGTTGGTACGTCACCGAAGGAGAGAACACGATGACGAAGGTCCTGGTCCTGCACAGCGTCAGCCTGGTGCGGTCCGCCCTCGCGGCGCTGTTGAGATCGGAAGGGTCCTTCGACGTCACGTCGGCGGGCTGGCGCACCGCGGCGCGCCAGGCGGAGTCCTTACGACCAGACGTCGCGGTCGTCGACCTCGACTGTCCGGGCTCGGCGGCCGTCCTGGGGGCCGACGGGCGGGGAGGCCGGCAGGTGCTGGCCCCGCCCACCCCCGTCCTGGTCCTGGCCTCGGCGGACACGCCGGGGTCGCTGCGCCGGGCCTTCCAGGCCGAGGTGCTCGGCTGTGTCGACAAGGACGGCTCACCCGGCCGGCTCGTACGGGCCGTGCGGAAGGTCGCGTCGGGGCAGCGCTTCATCGACGCCAGCCTGGCCTCCGCGTTCATGGAGTCCGACCCGGTCCCGCTGAGCCCGCGCGAGCTCAGCGTGCTCGCCCGGGCCGCCGAGGGCGACTCGATCGCGGAGATTGCGCGCGCCCTGCACCTGGCGAGCGGGACGGTACGGAACTACATGGCCGCCGCCACCCGCAAGACCGGGGCCCGCAACCGCATCGACGCGATACGGATATCCCGGCAGGCCGGCTGGGTGTGATCCGGGCCCCGCCGCCCGGGGCCGTTGCCACCGGTCGGCTTCGCGGTCACCGCGTCAGTCGTCCGCGGTCCCGTGCCACATCCCCACGAGATCCCGGTACAGGGGGGACCTCGCGGGGAGTTCGGCATGCGTGCCGAGCACGGCACGGGACCCGTCGAGTACGAGGACCCGGTCGGCGCGGGCCGCGGACGAGATGCGGTGGGCCACGACGACGAGGGTTCCCGGGCGGGCCGCCAGGGCGCGTTCGGCCCGCTCCTCGGTCCGCGGGTCCAGGTGGCAGGTGGCCTCGTCGAGCAGCAGGAGCGGAGCCGGCGACAGGTAGGCCGCGGCGAGGGCCAGTTGCTGGCTCTCGCCGCGGGAGAGCAGGCGCGGCACCACCTCCGCGTCCAGGCCGCCGCACCGCTCGACGAACCCGTCCAGGCCCATCGCGGCCACGGCACCCCGCAGTTGCCGCTCGTCCGGGGTGCCGGGGCCGGGGCACAGGTGGGTCAGGTTCTCCCGGACGGTGCCGGTGAACACATAGGCCTGCTGGGGCAGCAGGGTCCGCCGCGGGTCCGGTCCCGTGGCGCCGGCGGCCCTGCGGGCGGCCGATCCCGCGACGAGCACCGTCCCCCGGTCGGGCGTGAGGAGTCCCGAGAGCAGGGCGGTGAGCGTGGACTTGCCGATGCCGCTCGGGCCGACCACGGCGAGGTGCTCGCCGGGACGGACCGCCAGGTCGAGGCCGTCGAGTACGGGGACCGCGCCCGGCCCGTACGCGAAGGTGACGCCCCGCAGCTCGGCGGCGGCCTGCCTCCGCGACGTGGGCTGCGCCCGCGGCGCGGGCTCCGGGGGCGGGGTCGGCGTCGGCTCCGGATCCCGCTCCGGCTCGCAGAAGCGGTCGAGCACCACGACGAGCCGGGTCCCGGCCGACCCGAGCGCCGTCATCAGGGTGTGCAGCGCGGGCAGCAGCGCCTGCACCAGGTAGGTGAGCGCCCCCGCCAGCGTCCCGGCGGTGACCCCGCGGCCCAGCAGCCAGGGCGTCGCGGCGAGCAGCGCGACCACGGGCAGCCGGCCCGCCGCACCGAGGGCCAGCGTACGGACGGCCGCCCACCCCGCGAGCCTGCGGGTCAGCCGCTCCTGGGCGGCGATCAGCGGCTCCACCCTCTCGGCCGCGGCCGCTTCCCCGCCGCAGGCGACGATGTCCCGCAGCCCCTCCCCCACCGCCCCGACCTGCCGCGACAGTGCCTCGTCGGTGTCGAGGGAGTCGCGCTGTACGGCGGCCATGGGGCGCAGGGTGGCGAGGAAGGCGGCCAGTCCGAGCAGCAGCGGGGGAAGGACGACCAGCAGCAGGACCGGGTCGAGGGCCGCCATGCCGGCCAGCGCCCCCACGGCGGTGAACACGAACGACCGGGCCGTCAGGACCAGCCCGGCGAAGGAGTCGCGGGCCATTTCGGTCTGCTGGGTCAGCCGTGACACCGCGCTCGCGTCGGCGGCGCGCGCCGGGTCGGCGACCGCGCGGTCGAGCGCCTGGCGCACCGCTCGCCGGACCAGGCCGTTGCGCAGCGGTTCCACCAGGCCGGCGAGTCCGGCGAACACCCCGCGCAGTGCGAAGGCGCCGAGCAGCGCCCCGGCCCCGGCCGCCGCCAGCCAGCCGAGGCCGGCGGCGGGGCGGCCGGCGAGGAAGCCGTCGTCGAGCGCGCGGGCCACGCCGTAGCCGCCGAGGAAGGTGTGCACGGACTCCAGCAGCGACCAGCCCGCGAGCCGCCCCAGGACGGGGGTGCGGGCGCGCAGGAACCGCCGGCCCTCGGGGGCGACGCGCCGCCATGCGCCGCCCGGCCGGGGTGCGGGGCGGCGATCCGGGCCGGTCACCGGGCCGCCTCCCGCCGGTCCGCAGCGGTGTCCACGCCGGCGGCGAACACCGCGCGGTAGCCGGGGTCCTGCCAGAGCTCCTCGTGGGGGCCGGTGGCTCTGATCCGCCCGTCCTCCAGCCAGACGACGAGATCGGCGCGGGCGGCGCAGGAGAGGCGGTGGGTGATGAGGATCCGGGTGCCGGGCCGGACCTCCCGGGCGAGCGCCCGCTCGACCCGGCGGGCGGTGAGGGTGTCGAGGCCGGAGGTCGCGTCGTCGAGCACCAGCAGCCTGCCCGCCCGGTAGAACGCCCTGGCCAGGCCCAGGCGTTGGCTCTCACCACCGGACATCGGGGCTTCGTCGAGCGGCGTGCCGTAGCCGTGGGGCAGCCTCCGTACGAACGGATCGGCGCCGGCTGCCCGTGCCGCGGCCGGTACCGCCCCGGAGCCGGCCCCGCGGCCGGTGCCCGGGACGGGGGCGGCTTCCGACGCCGGCGGGGACCCGAAGGTGATGGCTTCCGCGATGGTGGCGCCCAGGAGCACCGGCCGGTCGAAGGCATGGCCCACCTCGCGGCGCAGTACCTCGGCGGGCAGCTCCGCCAGCGGGACACCGTCCAGCAGTACCTGTCCGGCGTCGGGGTCGGCCAGCCGCCCCGCCACGGCGGCGAGCAGCGTCTTGCCCGCACCGGAGCGGCCGACCACGGCCACGGTGCTCCCGCCGGGGATCCGCAGGTCGATGTCGCGGAGCACCACCGAGCCCCCGCGCACCACGCGGACCGCGCGCAGCTCCAGCGTTCCCGGGCCGTCCGGGGGCAGCTCCGCCCGGCCGTGCTCCCGTACGGGCAGCGTCAGGAGGGAGGCGGTCCGCACGGCGGCGGCCCGGCCGCGTACCACCGCGGCGAGGGCGCCGGTCACCGCGCCGATCCCGGCGGCGAGTCCGGCGTAGCGGACGGCCGCGAGCAGGTCGCCGACGCCGAGGGCCCCGGCCGACAGCCGCAGGCCGGCCACCGCGAGTACGGCGTACAGCAGCAGCGGCATGAGGGCGGCCGAACGGGCCGAGGTGGCGCCGTAGACCCGCCACATGCGCCGGCCCTCGGCGTCCAGTTCGGGCAGCCGGCCGAGGATCCGGGCGCGTTCGCGGGCTGCGGTCCCGGCGGCGGCGATGGTCCGGGCCCCGGCGAGGGCCTCGACGAGACGGCCTGCCGTCGCGAGCTGCGCCTGCTGGTAGCGGCCGACGCTGGTGGAGGAGTCGCGCGTGAACGCCCGGAGCAGCAGGACCAGCAGGGGCAGTCCCGCGAGGAAGACGAGGGCCGTCCAGGTGTCGATGAGGAACAGCGCGATCAGTCCGCCGAGCGGCGGGAGGACGGCGGCGGCAGCGGCCGCGAGGGCGGCCGGCACCTTGCCCGCCTCGGTGGCATGGGCGGTCAGCCGGGCGGCGAGCTCGCCCGGCGCGTGCCGGGCCGCGTGGTGCGGCGCCGTGGCCAGCAGGCGGGCCAGGCCGCGCCTGCGCCACCAGGCGGCGGAGCGGCCGTCGACCGCGCCGGTCAGCCGTGCGGCGGCCGCGTCCAGCAGGACCTCGGCCGCGATGACCGCGGTGCACAGCAGGGTCCAGCGGGGGCCGGCCGGGTCGCGGCGCAGCAGCAGGTCGAGGGTGTGGCCGAGGACGGCCGGTTCGGCGAGGGCCGCGCCGGCGGCGGTGACGGCGCAGCCGAGGACGGCTGCGGTGCGCCCTGCGCTGTGCCGGGTGGCGGCGGCGAGCGCGCGGTCGGCGGAGCGTGCGGCTCCCGGTGTCTCGGCGGCTCCGTCCGGGGCCGGCAGGTCGGGCGGTGTCATCCGCGGACGCCTCCAGAACAGGGGTGCGGGTCCGGGCGGCGAACCGCCCGGACCCGGAGCGACCTGGGTCAGTTACAGGTCGTGACGCTCAGGCTGCTGTCGCCGCAGAGCAGCAGGCTCGCCCGGCTGCCGCCACCGGTCATCGCGGCCTCGGTGATCTCTTCCTTGGGGGTCTCCATCGACTGCAGGTCAAGAAGGGTCATGTCAGGTTCCTCTTCTTCTCGTGAGTGTTCCGATGGGTCACGGCCCCGTACGGGACCGGCTTGGGGGCCGCCGCGGAACGCCGCAGCGGCGGGAGGAACGGCAGCTGTGCGCGCCCGCCGGGCGCTGCGCTGCCGAGGGCGAGGAGGGCTCCGGCCGTGCCGGTGGCCAGGTCCATCGAGAGCCGCATCATCTGCTCGCCGGGGAAGGCCAGGTGCCCCTGGTAGGGGACGGCGTGCCGGGCCAGCGCCTCGATCTGGCGGGCGATGTCGCCGGGTCCGGAGCCGGGCCCGGGAGTGGTGGTCCGCGCGAGGTGGAGGACCATCCCGGCGGCGCCGCGGAACAGGCCGGGCTGGGCGTAGAAGGTGGCCTGGGCCGCTTTGACGATCTGGCGGCGGGCCTCCTCGAAGCGCTCTTCCGCGCCGTGCTCCAGCCAGTCGTCGAGCACCATGCCGATGCCCACGCTGCCGGCGCCGAGGTACGGCATCGTGCGCCAGCCCTCGTTCACCTGGAGGGTGCCGTAGGCACTGGTCACGCAGCGGTCGAGGTCGCGGTGCAGGGCGAGGCCGGCCTTGGCCAGCAGGTCCCGGTCGCCGGTGCGCTCGTAGAGGCGCAGGAGCAGCAGGGCGGGCCCGCTGTTGCCGTGGAGCAGTCCCGCGCGGGGCGGGCGCCGCTGCGGTCCGGCGACCAGTTCGGCGCAGCGCAGGGCGGCGGCGTGCAGTGCGGGCTCGCCGGACGCCGTCCCGAGGGCGTCGAGGGCCAGTCCGATCCCGGCGAGGCCGCTGTGCAGGTCGGTTCCGATGCCGTCCCAGGGCTCGTGCAGGACGCGGTCGGCGAGCGAGAGCGCGCGGTCGCGGTGGCCGAGCCGGTGCAGCGTCCAGGCGATGCCGGCCAGGCCGTCGTAGAAGCCGAGCGGGGTGCCGGAGGCCGGTCGGGCGGTCCGGTCCAGCAGCCACTGCTCGGCCTCGGGCCAGGGCGGGGCGCCGGTCTCGGCGAGGGCGTGGAGGACTCCGGCCGCGCCGTAACCGAAGCAGGCGCCGCCGCCGGGTGTCGCGAACTGGGCGATGTCCCCCGGGAAGAGCCGGTCCTCGCGCTCCGGGGTGGCCGAGGCGTGCAGCGCCGCGGTCATGGAGGCGCGGGCGGCGTCCCGGTCCCCCGGTGCGACGGGCAGGTACGGTCCGGCCGGGGCGGGCAGGCGTCCGGCGGGCGTGTCCGGGGAGCCGGCCAGGATCTCCTCGACGGCCTCGTCGAGGAAGGCGCGGGGTATCGGGAACTGCTCGGCGGCGAGGGCGGCCAGGTGTACGGCCTTGGTGCGGTCCAGCGCGAGGAGGCTGGTCAGCGGGAGGAACAGGGCGAGCCGCAGGCAGGCGAGGGCGTAGCGGTCGACGGCGAAGCCTCGGCGTTCCGCCGGGGCGACGAAGGCGGGGTTGGCGACCGTCTGCCGCAGCCCCTCGTCGACGTGGGCGGCCGCTTCGAAGTCCAGCAGGGCGACGGAGGGTTCACCCGTCTCGTCCTCGGTCACCATGATGTTGAAGAGGTGGAGGTCGTTGAAGACGATCCCGCGGGCGTGCACGGCTTCGACGGCTTCGGTCACCCGCCGGTGGACGGTGAGGGCCCAGTCGGTGTACTCGGCGAGCTGCGCGGGCTCCGGGTCGGCCTCGATCAGCGGGTGGCGGTGGGCGAAGTAGGTGTTGAGGGGCTTGCCCTCCAGGTACTGCAGGACCAGGAAGTGGTGGTCTCCGACCGTGAAGGTGCCGCGGACCGCGGGGACGCAGTCCAGGCCCGCGAGCTGCTCCAGCGCGCTCTGCTCGCGGCGCAGCCGGGCCACGGCGTCGGCTCCGTCGGCGGCGAGGCCCGCGTACGGCCGGGCCTCCTTGAGCACCACGGACTCGCCCGTGCGGGTGTCCGTGCCGGCGTAGACGCCGCCCCCGTTGGAGAAGTGCAGGGCGCGTTCGATCGTGTAGGGCACCCCGGTGAGGGTGACGGCGGACCGGGCGTCGAGGTGCGGCTTGAGGAAGGCCGGCGGTTCGACCCAGTCGGGCAGCTGGAAGGCGGGGCCGCGCCGGTCCGGGACGAGCCGCCCGTCGGGGGCCTCGACGGCCGGTACCAGTTCGCCGTGCTCGTCGTAGCAGTGCCGCAGGGTGAAGCTGCCGTAGCGCAGGTGGACCGGGCCGGCGGCCCAGCGCAGATCGCTGAGGATGTACGGGCCGGGCGAGCCGGCCAGCAGGGCGTCGAGGTCCTCGGCGATCTCGCGGCAGTGCTCCTCGTCGGCGGGGTAGACGGTGATGAACTTCCCGCTCGCCGCACGGTCGGCGTACTTGGCGTTGCGCAGGTGCAGCAGGTAGCGGCTGGGCACGAACTTGAAGGCGGTGCGGCGGGCGGTGCAGTAGGCGTACACGGTGTCGAGCACGGACTCCGCGTTGCCGAGCGTGGCCGAGACGTGGATCTTCCAGCCCTGGGAGGGCAGTTGGATCCCCTCGGGGCGCAGGGCGAGCCAGTCCCCGCTGCGGTGCGAGCGCCACCCCGGGGGTACCGGGGCGAGCGCGGCCGGGTAGCTCTCCTCGGCCCGCCGGTACGGTGCGTCGTAGAACCAGCGGTCGGCGTCGCAGAACGCGGCGTACCCCTTGTTCACTCCTGCTCCTTCGGTCGGCGGCAGGACCGAAGGTGTCACGGAGGAAGGGGGCGGCGACAGTAACGGCTGTCACCGCCTGGGTGTGCAGTACGCACGAGTTCAGGCGGGGGCGACCTCCGACGGGGCGCCGCCGCATTCGGGGTGTCCCCAGCGGGCGCCGACCTTGGCGATCAACTCGCCGGCCGCGTAGGACCGGCCGCAGGGGCAGGTGCCGGGGAACTTGGCCTTGATGGAGGCGCGTCCGCGGGCGGACGACGACTTCTTGGCCGCGGTACCGGTCGTGCGGCGCGGAGCGGAGGTGGCGCGGGCGGGTGCCGGAGCCGGCATCGCGGCGCTGCCGAGGGCGGTTCCGGCCGGCTGCTGGGTGGCGGCGGCGTCGCTGGCGGCCTGGTCGGCGATGGCGTTGAGGTGGTCGCCGTCCTCGCGGTGCGCGGGGACGTAGCGGAACTCCACGTCCCGCTCGGCCAGGAGCGCGTCGATCTGCTCGACGAGCTCCCGGTTGGCCACCGGTTTGCCCGCGGCGGTCTTCCACCCGTTGCGCTTCCAGGCGGGGAGCCACTGGGTGACGGCCTTCATGGCGTACTGGGAGTCCATCCGCACCTCGACGGCCGTCCCCGGCGCGAGGGCCTCCAGCAGCCGCTGCAGGGCGGTGAGCTCCCCCACGTTGTTGGTGGCGCGGCCGAGCGGCCCGGCCTCCCAGCGCTCGGGACGGCCCTGCTCGTCGGCGATGACCCAGGCCCAGCCGGCGGGGCCCGGATTTCCCTTCGCCGCCCCGTCGCAGGCGGCAATGATGCGATCAGACATCCCCCGATCATGCACCAGAGCCGCCCGGCGACGAATTCGGTGCCCCTGCGGCACCGGCCGCCCTCAGGCGGTGGTGGTGCGGACGCGGGACAGGATGGCCTCCGTGTCGACTCCGGTGGGCAGGGTTCCGTAGGCGCCGCCGTGCTCGCCGCCGAGGCGGGAGGCGCAGAAGGCGTCCGCCACCGCGGCGGGGGCGTGCCGGGTCAGCAGCGAGGCCTGCAGGACCAGGGCCATGGTCTCGGTGAGCTGCCGGGCCCGGTATTCGGCCTCGGCGGGATCGGCCAGCTGCTTGTGGAGGGCGGCCACCGCCGCGTCCAGGTGCCGGTCGGCGCCGGCCGCCAGGCCCACCTCCGCGAAGAAGGCCTCGACCGTCTCCGGCTGGCGGCCCATCGCCCGCAGCGAGTCGAGCGCGGCGACGTTGCCGGAGCCCTCCCAGATGGAGGACAGCGGGGCCTCGCGGTAGAGGCGCGGCATGCCGGAATCCTCGATGTACCCGTTGCCGCCCAGGCATTCCAGGGCCTCCGCCGCATGACCGGGCGCCCGCTTGCAGACCCAGTACTTGGTCACCGCCAGCCCCAGCCGGCGCAGCAGTGCCTCGTCGGAACCGCCCTGTGCCACCCGGTCGGTGGCGCCCGCGAGGCGCAGGGCGACGGCGGTCGCCGCCTCCGACTCCAGCGCCAGGTCGGCCAGGACGTTGCGCATCAGCGGCTGGTCGATCAGCGCCTTGCCGAAGGCACGCCTGTGGGTGGCATGGTGCACGGCGCGGACGGCGCCGAGCCGCATGCCGGAGGCGCCGCCCAGGACGCAGTCGAGGCGGGTCATGTTGACCATCTCGATGATGGTGGCGACCCCGCGCCCCTCCTCCCCCACCAGCCAGCCGAAGGCGTCGTCGTACTCGATCTCGGCGGAGGCGTTGGAGCGGTTGCCCAGCTTGTCCTTGAGGCGCTGGAGCAGCAGCCGGTTGCGGGTGCCGTCCGGCAGCACCCGCGGCAGCAGGAAGCAGGACAGGCCCCCGGGGGCCTGCGCCAGCGTCAGGAAGACGTCCGACATGGGGGCGGAGGTGAACCACTTGTGCCCGGTCAGCCGGTAGGTGCCGTCGCCGGCCGGGACCGCGGTCGTGGTGTTGGCGCGTACGTCGGAGCCGCCCTGCTTCTCGGTCATCGACATGCCCGCGATCAGCCCGTTCTTGGTGTCGGGCCGGCGCAGTCCGAAATCGTACGTGCGGGACGCCAGGAGCGGTTCCAGCCACTGCGCGAGTCCGGGGGTCGCGCGCAGGGCGGGCACCGCCGCGTACGTCATGGACACGGGGCAGGAGTGGCCCGCCTCGACCTGTCCCCAGACCAGGAACTTGGCGGCGCGCGCGACGTGCGCGCCCGGCTGTGCCTCCGCCCAGGGTGCGGCGTGCAGGCCGTGGGTGACGGCGGTCCGCATCAGCTCGTGCCAGTACGGGTGGAACTCCACCTCGTCGATGCGGTGGCCGTAGCGGTCGTGGGTGCGCAGCACCGGCGGGTTCTCGTTGACCAGGCGCCCCCACTCGGCGGCCTGCTCCGAGCCGGCGAGGACGCCCAGGCGGTGGATCTCGGGCAGGGCCCACTCGGCGCCCTCGCGGGAGACCGCCTCCAGCAGCGCGGGGTCGGCCGCCGCGTCGTAACCGTGGTGCGGGGGCACCTGGTTGGTGACCTCATGCGTCTGCGGCATCGTGTCCTCCTAGGGCACGCAGGGTGAAGGTGATCAGGGCGGGGATGACCTCGCCGGGGGCGGCGTCGCCGTCGGCGAGCGGCCCGACGAGTGCCTCGGCGATGGCGCCGACGAGCGCCGCCGCGGTCAGCTCCGGCGACTGCGGGGGCAGTTCTCCGGCGGCGACGCCCTCGGCGATCCGCCGGGCGTACACGTCGCGGAACGCGCAGCGGAAGACGAGCCGTTCGGTGTCGACCGCCGCGTCGGCGGGCTCGGCGAGCAGGGCGAAGGCGCGGCGCGGGGCCTGCAGGGCACGGGAGGCGAAGGTCTCGACGGCGGCGGCCACCCGCTCGGCCGCCGTTCCGGGCCGGTCCGCGGCGGCGGCGACCGCCTGCACCTCGCGGGCCACCAGGGTCCGGAAGAGGGCTGCGGCCAGCTCGGACTTGCCGGAGAACGACTGGTAGACGCTGCCGGTGGAGATCTTCGCCTCGGCCGCGATGGCGGCGACCGAGCAGCCGGCGTACCCCTCGCGGGAGAGCAGGCGGACGGCGGCTTCGAGCACGCGGTCGCGCCGGGCGTCGAGGCGGGCCTGTACGGCAGGCGGGCGTCGGTAGGGCATGCGAAGGATTGAAGCACTGATTCACTGCTTCACACCAGACCTTCCGGGTGGCGGCGCACGCCATGTCGGGGCGGGTCGAAGGTGGTTGCGGCGGCCATGGGCACGGGTCCGCCCGGGGCCTACGCTCCCGGCAACCGTCTTCCCGGAGGTGCCATGAGACCGTCGACCGCCAACCCGGCCGGCCGCTGCGTACGCCGCCTCGCGGCCGCGTTCCTGCTGGTGGGCGCCGCCCTCCTGGGCCCGGGGAGCGCGGCTTCGGCTGCCGCCCCCGCGGCCGCGACGCCCGCCCCTGGTCCGCTCCGGCCCTACCACCTCGGGGGCGTGTACAGCGCCGGCATCTCCTCGGGCGGCTACATGGCCACGCAGCTGCACGTGGCGTACTCGGGCACGTTCGACGGCTCCGCCGCCTTCGCCTCGGGCCCGTACGGCTGCGCGCAGAACATGCTCGCCACCGCCCTGAACGCCTGCATGGACACCGTGCAGGACCTCCGGCTCGACCAGCTGGAGCAGACCGCGCGCGCCTGGTCGGCGCAGGGCCTCGTCGACCCCGTGGAGCAGCTCTCCGGCGACCCGGTGTACGTCTTCAGCGGATCGGGCGACCAGACCGTCAAGCGGCCGGTCGCGGACGCACTCGCGGAGTTCTACCGGCGTTTCGGGGCCCGGGTCCGCTACGACAGGAGCACCTCGGCGGGGCACGCATGGATCAGCCCGCTCGGCCCGAACGCCTGCACGGTGACGGGGCATCCCTGGATCAACGACTGCGGCTTCGACGCCGAGGGCGACCTGCTCGGCCACCTGCTGGGCTCCGTCACCGCCCCGAGCGGCACCCCCGGCGGCACGCTGACCTCCTACGACCAGAACCCGTACGCCCCCGGGGGCGTGGCCGCGTCGGTGTCCATGGGCGAGCAGGGCTTCCTCTACGTGCCGTCGGCCTGCGCCGGCGCGGCCGGCCCGGGCGGCGGTGTCTGCCGGCTCCTCGTCGCCCTGCACGGCTGCAAGCAGGGGTACGCGTACCAGGCCTTCGGTACCCGCTTCGTGGAACAGGCCCACCTCAACGAGTACGCGGACACCAACCGGCTGATCGTGCTCTACCCGCAGGCCCGGGCGACCTCCACGGCGGACAACCCGAACGGCTGCTGGAACTGGTGGGGTTACCAGGGCGACACCGCGTACGCCCGGCACGGCGGACGGCAGATCGAGTCGATCATGGCGATGGTGCGGGCCCTCGGTGGCGGCGGAGCGCCTCCGTCCGGGCAGGACCGGGTGCAGCTGCCGAGCCGGGACGCCGAGGACGGCTACGTCAAGGCCGCGGCCGACGGCTCGGCCGCGGCGCTCGGCACCCTGGAGGACCTCTACGGTCTTGCCCTGGGGCGCGGCGGCGACGGCCGGTACGACCGGGCGGTGCTCTCCTTCGACACCTCGCTGATCCCGGCGGGGAAGGAGATCACCCGGGCCTACGTGACACTGGCGCGCAACGGCGGGTCGGCGGATCCGTGGGCCGGCGGCAACCGGCTGCTGGTGGACGTCCGGACCGGATGCTTCGGCGGCTGCTCCCCGGAACCGGGGGACTGGTCCGCGCCCGCGACGGTGGCGGGGGCCGCCGAGGTGCCGGCCTTCCTCACGGGGAGCGCGGCGTCGAGCGACCTGTCGGCCGCGGGTCTCGCCGCCCTGGACCGCACGGGTACGACGCAGGTGCGCCTGCGCTTCTCCGTCCCCCAGACCTCGACGGCGTACCTCTTCGTCGCCGAGGGCGCCCGGGCCACCCTGACCGTCGAGTACCGCTCCTGACCGACCCTCGGCCGGCTGCGGGTGGCCCTCGTGGCACCCGCAGCCGGCGTGCCGCCGCTGCCCGAACGGGCGATCTCCGGGGCCCGGGCGTCTCGAATCCGATCATGCGGCGTTAGGCGAAGCGGACCGTAGAGGGAGCGGACGAGGGAGAACGATGACAGACCTGACCGCGGCGCTGCGGCGCGCGCGAACACGGCCGCGCGGTGCCGCAGGGTGTCCGAGGCGCCGGCGTTCTCGCTCGGCGTGTTCGCGGTGATCCTCTTCAATGCGCTGCTGCTGGGCGTGGAGACGTACAGCGGGCTGTCCCGCGACCACGGCCATGTCCTGGACCTGGCCGAGCAGTTCTGCGTGGCGGCGTTCACCGTGGAGATGCTGGTCCGGCTGGGCGCGCACGCCGACAGGCCGAAAGCTTTCTTCCGCGACCCGTGGAACGTGTTCGACCTCCTGGTCGTCTCTTCCGCGTTCGTTCCGTTCCTGCGGGAGAACACCACCCTGCTGCGGCTGCTGAGGCTGGCGCGCGTGCTGCGTACCGCGCGGTTCATGCCGCAGTTGCGGATCCTGCTGGTCGCCGTGGGCCGCAGCCTTCCGGGCACGGTCAGCTTCCTGTTCGTCGGGGCGCTGATCCTCTACGTGTACGCGATGGTCGGCTGGATCTGCTTCGCCCGCCACGACCCCGCGCACTACGGCTCACTCGGCCGGGCCGCCCTGACCCTGTTCCTGCTGATGACGCTGGAGGGCCTCGGTGACGCCGTCCACGCGGGACTGGCCGTGTCGCCGTTCAGCATCGTCTACTACGCCTCGTACGTGCTGCTCGCGTCCTTCGTCCTGGTCAACGTCCTGATCGGGGTGGTCCTCAACGCCCTGGACGAGGCGCGCGAGATGGAGGCGGAGCAGACGGCGGCCGCCTCGCCGGGGCAGGGGCCGGAGCCGGGGGCGGCCGGTCCGGCGGCGGATCCGGCCGATGAACTCCGGCTGCGCATCGCCGCGTTGCGCCACGCCCTGGCCGAGGTGGAGGCCCGCCTGGACGCCCCTCCCCGGGAGACGTCCGCCCCGGCTGCTCCCCGCTCCCCCGCCCCCGCCCCCGCCTCTGCTCCCGCCGGCTCGGGGAGCAGCGGCCGGTGAACGATCCCGGCGGCCGAGGTGTTGCCGGGGCAGGTGCCGGACGGCCCGGGCGGGAGGTACGTGTCAGTGGCCCCGCTTACGCTCGCGGCATGAGAGCTTCGGGAACATTCAAGGTGTCAGGGTTCAGTCCGGCGTCCGTGACCGGCCCGGCGGTGGAGACGGCGCTGCCGGTCGGCGTCGCCACGATGGAGAAGCGGTACGAGGGGGAGGTCACCGGCCGTTCGGCGACGCTCTTCACCTCCGCGTTCGATCAGGCGCTCGGGACGGGTGCGTACGTCGCGATGGAGTCCTTCGAGGGCGCGCTGCACGGGCGGGCCGGTGCCTTCAACTTCGCGCATTCCGCGACCACTCTGGGCGAGACCAGGGAGAACGAGTTCTTCGTCATCGTCCCCACGAGCGGTACGGGCGCGCTGACGGGCATCACGGGGACGGGCGGCCTGGCGGTCGACGCCGACGGAACCCACCGCATCTGGTTCGAGTACGCACTCGACGCGTAGAACGCGGCGGCCGCACGGGAGCATAGACGGCTGCGCCGGGCGGCGCACGCCGGGACGGGTGCGAGGCGTCCCGACGTGCGCCCCTGCGCCTTCGGTGCGCACGATGGAGGACGGGACCGAGTGGCACACGTACCGGTCCTGTACCCCGAGGCCTGGCTCGACCCGCCGGGCCCTCGACAGAAAGGCGGCGCGATGAGCGGCACGCCGAGTACTGCACCGCGTACCACGCCGAGCAGCAGCAGTGGCAGCAATGGCAGAAACGCCTGGGCGGCGGGCGGCACGATGTTCGCCGGTGTCCTGATGATCGTCAACGGCATCTTCGGCATCTTCGAAGGCATCGCGGGCATCGCCCACAACCACGTCTACGCGCGCGTCGACCACTACGTCTTCAAGTTCAACCTCACCACCTGGGGCTGGATCCACCTGATCGTGGGCCTCCTGGTCGCCATCGCCGGTGCGGCCATCCTCAAGGGTTCGACGGCCGGCCGGATCGTCGGTATCGCCCTTGCCGCGCTCTCCGTGATCGCGCATTTCATGTGGCTGCCGTACCAGCCGGTCTGGTCTCTCATCGCCATCGCCATCGGCGTGTTCGTCATCTGGGCCCTGTGCACCGACCACCCGGCCAGGACCGGAACCGGGTACGGGCCGGGACGGATGTGAGGCCAGGTCCCCGCGCGCCGCACGCGTGAACGCCGTACGCGCTGAACATGACCGTGCCACAGCCGTGAAGCGCCCCTGTGCCGGGCCCTCCCGCCGGCCCCCCCGATCGGTAGATCAACA
>NZ_JBEXRC010000056.1:0-46431 GCF_040612915.1 Streptomyces sp. NPDC006326
ACGTCACGCCCCGGGCGACGACGAGCGCGAAGAGCGCGTAGAACTTCAGCTCGGCGAACAGGGTCCAGTAGGCGTCGTCGAGGTCGGGGATCCCGGGCGGGCGGTTACAGGCTGTCGAGGAAGGCGAGCGCCGCCTTCCAGGCCTGCTCCGCGGCCTGCGCGTCGTAGTCGTCCAGGTCCGGGTCGGTGAACAGGTGCCCGGCACCCGGGTAGCGGTGCACCTCCACGTCGGCGCCCGCCCGCTGCATCCGCAGGTACCAGGCGGTCAGCCAGTCGTGCGGCTCGAACGGGTCGGGGTCCGCGACGTGCAGCTGGACCGGCAGTTCGTCCACCGCGGCGTCCTCGTCGAGGTCCGCCGTCCCGTGCAGGAGCAGCAGCCCGCGCGCCTTCTCGTCGGCCAGGGCCAGGTGCTGGGCGACGGAACCGCCGAAGGAGAAGCCCGCGTAGACCAGGCCCTGGTCCGAGTACGGGGCGGAGGCCAGCACCGCACGCCTGAGCAGTTCGTCGCGGCCGATCTCGTCCCGGTGCGCCATGCCCTCCTCGACGGTGTCGAAGGTGCGTCCCTCGAAGAGGTCCGGCACCTGCACCTGGTGCCCGGCCGCGCGCAGCCGGTCGGCCGCCGCGTGCACCGCGGGCCGCAGCCCGTACGTCGAATGGAAGAGCATGATGTTCATCCCACCATCGTGCCAGTTTTCGCAGGCGGCTTCCGGTTACGTTGAAGTGCATGGACACAGAGACCTTTCTGCGCCCGACCGCCGTCATCGGCGGCTCCCTCCTGGTCACCCTCTTCCTGGGGTGGCTGCTCGACGTGCTGCTGCGCCGCGCCGATGCCCGGCACCACGAGACCCCGCTGTGGGGGCAGCTGCGCCACTGCCGCCTGCCCTTCCAGGTGGTCCTGTGCACGACACTCCTGAGAGGCTCGTACCGCGAGGCCCGGATCCTGCCGGAGCACGCGTTCGCGGTGGGCCGGGTGCTGACGCTCGTCCTGATCGCCTCGGCGGCCTGGCTGCTGGTGCGCATCGCGACGGCGATAGTCGACTCCTCGTACGCCCGCTACGCCGCCGGGAGCTCCAACGACGACCGGGTGCGCCGGGTGCGCACCCAGGTCACGCTGATCCAGCGGGTGGTCACGGCGGTGGTCGTGGTGGTCGCGGTCGCCGCCATGCTGCTCACCTTCCCGCAGATGCGCACGGTCGGTACCTCGATGCTGGCCTCGGCCGGCGTGCTCGGCATCGTGGCGGGCATCGCCGCCCAGTCCTCGCTGGGCAATCTCTTCGCCGGACTGCAGATCGCCTTCGGCGACACCGTGCGCATCGGCGACACCGTGGTCGTCGACGGCGAGTGGGGCACCGTCGAGGACATCACCCTGACCTTCCTGGTGGTCCTCACCTGGGACGAGCGCCGGATCACAATGCCTGTGTCGTATTTCACAGGAAAGCCGTACGAAAACTGGTCCCGCGGCGGCGCCCAGATGACGGGAACGGTCTTCTGGCACCTGGACCACAGCGCGCCCCTGGACCTGATGCGGGAGCAGTTCCAGCGCATCCTGAAGGAGATCCCGGAATGGGACGGCCGGGCCGGCGGCCTGGCGGTCACCGACACCACCCCGCACACGATCCAGGTCCGAGCGGTCGTGACGGCGAAGGACGCCTCCGACGTGTGGACGGTCCGCTGCGAGGTCCGCGAACGCCTGCTGAACTGGCTGGTGGACCACCATCCGTACGCCCTGCCCCGGATCGCCACCTCCCCCGCGCTCCCGTCCCCCCGGCCCCGGCGCTCCGGCCCCGCCGACTGGTGAGGCGTCCCTGCCGGGCGGCCCGCGCCGCCCGGCAGGGTACGGGTACCGCTACGCCCCGCGCAGGCTGCGGACGTCCAGGTGGCGCAGCACCCGGTCCACGATCTCCGGGTCCGCTCCCGGCTCGCTCCGGGCGGCCAGCACCTCGTGCCGGGCCGCCGACATCATCTCCCGCTGGATCCGCTGGACCTCCCGGATCCGCTCCACCCGCTTCGCGTACGCCTCCCGGCGTTCCTCGTCCACCATCTCCGGGCTGATGCGGGCGCCCACGTCGTACGCCCGCCGGTACAGCTGCTCCACCAGGTCCGGCGGCAGGTCCTCCGCGACCTCGATCTCCTTCAGGCGCCGCTTCGCGGCCTGCGCCGCGCGGATCGCCAGCTGCCGCTCCGTCTCCCGCTCCGCGTCGACGTCGGGCTCCACCCCCAGCCGGCGCACCAGCGCCGGCAGCGTGAGCCCCTGGCACACCAGCGTCACCATGATCACGGCGAAGGCGATGAAGACGATCTGGTCGCGCGCCGGGAACGGCGCCCCGCCCTCCACCTTCAGCGGGATCGCCAGCGCCAGCGCCACCGAGGCCACCCCGCGCATCCCGGCCCACCACATGACCACGCTCTCCCGCCAGCTCAGCGGGATCTCCTCGTCGTAGTCGCGCCGCTTGTGCAGCCGCTTGGCCAGCCAGCCGGCCGGGATCAGCCAGAGCAGCCGCACGCCGACCACCACCGCGGTGACCACCGCCGCCCAGCCGGCCATCTCCCACTCCCGGCCGCGCGCGACCCCGAACACGTGGTGCAGTTCCAGCCCGATCAGCCCGAACGCCACGCCCGTGACCAGCGTGTCGACGACCTCCCAGAAGGTGTGGCCGGCCAGCCGCCCCAGGACGTCGTCGGCGTCGGTCGCGTACTCCGCGAGGAACAGGGCCGTCGTCAGCACGGCCAGCACCCCCGAGCCATGGAACTCCTCGGCCAGCACGTACGCCACGAACGGCACCAGCAGGGTCAGCCCGATCTGCAGCGTGGCGTCGTCGAGCCGCCCCATCAGCGCATTGGCGGCCCACCCCAGGCCCAGGCCGACGGCCACCGCGACGACCGCCGAGAGGACGAAGTCCCCGAGCGCGTCGGGCCAGGAGAAGCTGCCGCTGACGGCGGCGGCGATGGCCACGTGGTAGAGCACGATGGCGGTGACGTCGTTGAACAGGCCCTCGCCCTCCAGGATGGAGACCATCCGGCGGGGCAGTCCGAGCGATCCGGCGACCGCGGTGGCCGCGACGGGGTCGGGCGGTGCCACGAGCGCCCCGAGGGCGACGGCGGCGGCGAGCGGCAGACCGGGCACGACGGCGTGCGCCACGGCGGCGACGGCCGCGGTCGTGACGAACACGAGGGCGACGGCCAGCAGGAAGATCGGCCGGACGTTGGCGGCGAACTGCCGCCAGGAGGTGCGCTGCGCCGAGGCGTACAGCAGCGGCGGCAGCACCAGCGGCAGGATGTACTCGGGCGGGATGTCGACGTTCGGCACGACCGGCAGCAGCGCGAGCGCCACCCCGCCGAGGGTCATCAGCACGGGCGCGGGCAGCCGGAGCCGGTCCCCGAGCGGAACGGTGACCACGGCGCCGAGCAGCAGCACGAACAACAGGGCAAGCTGATCCACTCCTCCACCCTGCCAGTCCGCTGCGCCCGGCCGGTGAGGGGGGAAGGCGTGTCGGCGCCGACGCGACCCGCCCCCGGCGGCTACGGCAGGGTGCGGCGCATGGAGCGGTGGGGGATGCCGGCCTCTTCGAACTCCGGGCCGTAGGCCACGTAGCCGAGCCGCTCGTAGAAGCCCAGGGCGTGCGTCTGCGCGCCCAGGTCGACCGCGGTCAGGCCCAGCCGGGCCGCCTCCGCCTCGATCGCCCGTACCAGGGCCACGCCGACGCCCAGCCCGCGGGCGGACTTGAGCACGGCCAGCCGGCCGAGCGCGCCGACGCCCTCGGCCCCGGTCTTGGCCAGGGCCACGCTGCCGTGCAGCAGCCGGCCGGCGCCGAGCGGCTCCCCGTCCGGCCCGACGGCCAGCACGTGCACCGCGTCCGCGTCGTACGCGTCGTACTCGATCGACTCCGGCACGGACTGCTCGACCACGAACACCTCCCGCCGCACCGCGAAGCAGAGCTCCCGGTCCTCCCGGGAGGTGGCGACGCGGGTCTCGAAGCGGGGACGGCCTGCGGCGGCGGGGCTCACTCGCTCTCGGCCCGGATCACGTCCAGCGCGTGCTGGAGGTCCGCCGGGTAGCTGCTCTCGAACTCCACCCACTGGCCGTCCGCCGGGTGCTCGAAGCCGAGCCGCACCGCGTGCAGCCACTGCCGGGTCAGGCCCAGCCGCTTCGCGACGGTCGGGTCGGCGCCGTAGGTCAGGTCGCCGACGCAGGGGTGGCGGTGCGCGGACATGTGCACGCGGATCTGGTGCGTACGCCCCGTCTCCAGCTTGATGTCCAGCAGGGACGCGGCGCGGAACGCCTCGATCAGGTCGTAGTGGGTGACCGACGGCTTGCCGTCCTGCGTCACGGCCCACTTGTAGTCCGCGCTGGGGTGCCGCCCGATCGGCGCGTCGATCGTGCCGCTCATCGGGTCGGGGTGGCCCTGCACCAGGGCGTGGTAGCGCTTGTCCACGACGCGCTCGCGGAACTGGTTCTTCAGCGAGGTGTACGCGCGCTCGGACTTCGCGACGGCCATCAGGCCCGACGTGCCGACGTCGAGGCGGTGCACGATGCCCTGGCGCTCGGCGGCACCGGAGGTGGAGATCCGGTAGCCGGCGGCGGCGAGCCCGCCGATGACGGTGGTGCCGGTCCAGCCCGGGCTCGGGTGGGCGGCGACGCCGACCGGCTTCATGATGACCACGACGTCGTCGTCGTCGTGGATGATCTCCATGCCCGGCACCGGCTCGGCGACGACCTCGACCGCGCGCGGCGGGGCGGGCATCTCGACTTCGAGCCAGGCGCCGCCGTGCACCCGCTCGGACTTCCCGACGACGCTGCCGTCGACCGACACCTTCCCCGCGGCCGCGAGCTCGGCCGCCTTCGTCCGGGAAAATCCGAACATGCGGGCGATGGCGGCGTCGACGCGCTCGCCTTCGAGGCCATCGGGAACGGGCAGGGTGCGGATCTCGGGAATCGTACTCACCCGTCGAGTATGCCGGACTCCGCTGCGGGGCCTTCCCGCGATCGGCCGTCGGCCGGCCGGGAACCGGCCGCCGGGTCAGTCCTTGTGGACGGTGCCGTCCGGGTCCAGGCCCCGGAACGACAGCAGGACGATCAGGATGCCGCCGCACACGATCGCCGAGTCCGCGAGGTTGAACACGGCGAAGTGGGCGGGCGCGATGAAGTCGACGACGGCTCCCCGGAACACCCCGGGCGACCGGAAGATCCGGTCGGTCAGGTTGCCGAGCGCGCCACCGAGCAGCAGGCCGAGCGCGATGGCCCAGGGCAGGCTGTAGAGCTTCCTGGCGAGGCGGACGATCACCACGATCACGGTGGCCGCGATGCAGGTGAAGATGATCGTGAAGGCCTCGCCGAAGCCGAAGGCCGCGCCCGGGTTGCGGATCGCCTCGAACTTGAGCAGATCGCCGATGATCCGGATCGGCGGCTGGTGCTCCAGCCTCGCGACGACCAGCATCTTGCTGCCGAGGTCGAGCAGGTAGGCGAGCACCGCCACCACGAGCAGCGCCACGATCCGCCGACGGCCCGTGGGCCCGGCGGACTCGGGCTGGGCGTCGTCCCCGACCTCCGGCGTACCGATGATGCGCTCCGCCTCTGTCACGTGAGTCCCTCGAACTAGCTCGAACCAGGTTTCCGGCGGCAACGGCACCGCCTGCCAGGCTCCTGGACCCTGACGAGACACGAGAGTACGTCAGGGCCCCCGCGGACCGCCGCCCGGCCCGGTCCGCGACCTGCCCTCCCGGCGGCTAGTGCCGGCGCTCCTGCTTCTGCTTGCAGTCGACGCAGAGGGTGGCCCGGGGGAAGGCCTGCATCCTGGCCTTGCCGATGGGCTGCCCGCAGTTCTCGCAGAGCCCGTACGTGCCGGTCGCCAGGCGCTCCAGGGCGCGTTCCGTCTGTTCCAGCATTTCGCGGGCGTTCGCGGCGAGGGCCAGCTCGGACTCGCGGGTGATGTTCTTGGTGCCGGTGTCGGCCTGGTCGTCCCCGGCGCCGTCGCCCGAGTCCCGCATCAGCCCCGAGATCGCCAGCTCGGAGGCCTCCAGCTCGTTGCGCAGCCGCAGTACCTCCTGACTCAGCTCGGTACGGGCCTCCGCGACCTCCTCAGGGGTCCACGGATCCTCACCGGGCCGTACGGCGAGCTCGCCGGGCTCGGTGGCCACCGCGGTGACCCGCGCCTTCGGCAGCCCGCTGGTGGCGGCCGCAGCCGTCTTCCTGGCCGTGCCGGTGCTCTTCTTGGCAACCACTTTCCGGGCTCCCGTCTGTTGCGCGGCCTGCGCCGCCCCCTCGGCCCCGGCCGCCTTGGCCGTGGCCTCCTTCGCGGTCGACGTCTCGACGGCGGCCGCCTCCTTGGCGTCCCCCGACTTCGCGGTCGTCTTCCGGCCAGCCGCCGACCGGGCGGCGGCTGTCTCCACGGGCGCCTTCCTGGCCGCCGTCTCCTTGGCGGGCGCCTTCCTGCCCGCCTCGTCCTGTACGGACGCCTTCTCGCCCGCCGCCGTCTCGGCGGACACCGCCACCTCGGCCGCAGCCTTCCTGGCGGACGCCTTCTTCCCGGGCGGAGCCTTCCCGGCCGCAGCCCTCTTGCCGGCCGCGCCCTGCCCGCCCGTGGCCCTCTCGGCGGCCACCGCCGGCTCGGCCGCAGCCTTGCCGACGGACGCCTTCTTCCCGGGCGCAGCCTTCTTGGCGGCCACGGCATCGCCGGCCGCGCCGCGCCCGGCCGAAGCCTTCTCCGCGGGCGCCGCCTTTTTGCGGGGCACCTCCTTCGCAGCCGCAGCCTGCTTGCCGGACGCCTTCGTACCGGGCGCAGCCTTCCCGCCCGGCGCCTTCTTGCCGGCCGCGGCACCGTCGGCCGCGCCGTGCCCGGCCGTGGCCTTCTCCGCGGCCACCGCCGGCTCGGCCGCAGCCTTGCCGGCCGACGCCTTCACCGCGGGCGCCGCCTTTTTGCGGGGCACCTCCTTCGCAGCCGCAGCCTGCTTGCCGGACGCCTTCTTGCCGGCCACGGCATCGCCGGCCGCGGCCTTCTTCGCAGACACCGGCTTGACCGCAGCCTTCCCGGCCGACACCTTCTTCGCGGGCGCAGCCTTCTTGGCGGCCACCGCCTCCTTGCCCGCGGCCTTCTTCTCCGCCGTCGTCGCGATCACCGACTTCTTCGCAGGCGCCTTCGTGACCGCTTCCTTCCCGGCGGGCCCCGCCTTCTCGGCCGCCGCCTTCTTCGCGGGCCGGGCCGTCGCCTCCTTCGCCCGGACGGAGTCCTCGGCCGCCGCCTTCTTCACCGGGACGGAGTCCTTGGCCTTCCTCACCGGGACGGAGTTCTTCCCCGGGCCCTTCTTCCCCACGGCGGCAGCGCCGTGGGCGGTACTCCCGGCGGTCTTGTTCGCCACCATGGCCGCGGCCCCTTCACATACTGTGATCTTGCTCGCGAATCGTGCCGGAACGATAAATCGGCTCCAGCCCCGCGGCAACGGGGCACGCATCCGGCGAGGCCAACCTGCATCCGTTGTGCCCAGCGGAGAGCCCGGTAATCCGCCACTCCCGTCACACCAGCGCCAAGAGCGACATATCAGAGCATTCGGGCCATACCGCCGCCCCGTCCCCGCCTCCCCCGCCCGCCGTAAACCGGTCTGCCGAGCTCGCCCCCGCCCCGTACACTGGGCCCAGCGAAAGGCATGGATGGGGACGAGTAGCGTCGGACGCAGCCAGGAGCGACCCGGGGACGGTGAGAGCCCGGGGGCGAGCGCGATGTGAAGGATCACCCCGGAGCCGCCGGAAGAAAGCCGTCACGACGGCCAGTAGAACCGGCTTCGCACCCCAATGAGGGGGCCACCGGCGCTGTCCGGCGGCCAAGGAGGGTGGTACCGCGGGAGCAGCAGACGGCTCTCGTCCCTCCGGACGGAAGTGACACCCCGCCGGAGGAAGAGTTCAGCCTCATGACCACACCGCCGCAGTACCGCCCGGTACCCGCCCAGGTCGACCTGCCTGCCCTTGAGCACGCCGTCCTCGACTTCTGGCGCGAGAGCAAGACCTTCGCGAAGACGCTGGAGCAGTCCGAGGGCCGCCCCGAGTGGGTCTTCTACGAGGGCCCGCCCACCGCGAACGGCATGCCCGGCGCCCACCACATCGAGGCCCGCGTCTTCAAGGACGTCTTCCCCCGCTTCCGGACCATGCGCGGCTACCACGTCGCCCGCAAGGCCGGCTGGGACTGCCACGGCCTGCCCGTCGAGCTCGCCGTCGAGAAGGAGCTCGGCTTCAACGGCAAGCAGGACATCGAGGCGTACGGCATCGCCGAGTTCAACGCCAAGTGCCGCGAGTCCGTCACCCGCCACACCGACGCGTTCACCGAGCTCACGACCCGGATGGGCTACTGGGTCGACCTGGACGACGCGTACCGGACCATGGACCCCGAGTACGTCGAGTCCGTCTGGTGGTCGCTGAAGGAGATCTTCAACAAGGGCCTGCTGGTCCAGGACCACCGCGTCGCCCCCTGGTGCCCCCGCTGCGGCACCGGCCTGTCCGACCACGAGCTGGCCCAGGGCTACGAGACGGTCGTCGACCCCTCCGTCTACGTCCGCTTCCCGCTGACCTCCGGTCCGCTCGCCGGCCAGGCCGCCCTGCTCGTCTGGACGACGACCCCCTGGACCCTGGTCTCGAACACCGCCGTCGCCGCCCACCCGGACGTCACCTACGTCGTGGCCACCAACGGCGAGGAGAAGCTGGTCGTCGCCCAGCCGCTGCTGGAGAAGGCCCTCGGCGAGGGCTGGGAGGCCACCGGCGAGTCCTTCACCGGCAAGGAGATGGAGCGCTGGACCTACCAGCGCCCCTTCGAGCTGGTCGACTTCCCCGCCCCCGCCCACTACGTCGTGAACGCCGAGTACGTCACGACCGAGGACGGCACCGGTCTGGTCCACCAGTCCCCCGCCTTCGGCGCCGACGACCTCGCGGTCTGCCGTGCGTACGGCCTGCCGGTCGTGAACCCGGTCCGTCCCGACGGCACCTTCGAGGAGGAGGTCCCGCTCGTCGGCGGCGTCTTCTTCAAGAAGGCCGACGAGAAGCTGACCGCCGACCTCGACGCGCGCGGCCTGCTCTTCAAGCACATCGCCTACGAGCACAGCTACCCGCACTGCTGGCGCTGCCACACCGCCCTGCTCTACTACGCGCAGCCGTCCTGGTACATCCGCACCACCGCCGTCAAGGACGCGATGCTGCGGGAGAACGAGAAGACGAACTGGTTCCCGGAGTCGGTCAAGCAGGGCCGCTTCGGCGACTGGCTGAACAACAACATCGACTGGGCGCTGTCCCGCAACCGCTACTGGGGCACCCCGCTGCCGATCTGGCGCTGCGAGGAGGACCACCTCACCTGCGTCGGCTCGCGCGCGGAGCTGACCGAGCTGTCCGGCACCGACCAGTCCGCCCTGGACCCGCACCGCCCCTACATCGACGACGTCACCTTCACCTGCACGCACGAGGGCTGCTCCCTGACCGCCGTGCGCGTGCCGGAGGTCATCGACGCCTGGTACGACTCGGGGTCGATGCCGTTCGCGCAGTGGGGCTACCCGTACAAGAACAAGGAGATCTTCGAGAAGCGCTACCCGGCGCAGTTCATCTCGGAGGCGATCGACCAGACCCGCGGCTGGTTCTACACGCTGATGGCCGTCGGCACGCTGGTGTTCGACAAGTCCTCGTACGAGAACGTGGTCTGCCTGGGCCACATCCTCGCCGAGGACGGCCGCAAGATGTCCAAGCACCTGGGCAACATCCTCCAGCCGATCCCGCTCATGGACCAGCACGGCGCGGACGCGGTCCGCTGGTTCATGGCCGCCGGCGGCTCCCCGTGGGCGGCGCGGCGCGTCGGCCACGGCACGATCCAGGAGGTCGTCCGCAAGACCCTCCTCACGTACTGGAACACGGTCGCCTTCCAGGCGCTGTACGCCCGCACGTCGAACTGGGCGCCGTCCGCCGCCGACCCGGCCCCGGCCGAGCGCACCGTGCTGGACCGCTGGCTGCTCTCGGAGCTGCACGCGCTGACCGCCGAGGTCACCGAGGCGATGGAGTCGTACGACACCCAGCGCGCCGGCAAGCTCCTGTCCTCCTTCGTGGACGACCTGTCCAACTGGTACGTCCGCCGCTCGCGCCGCCGCTTCTGGCAGGGCGACGCGGCCGCGCTGCGGACGCTGCACGAGGTGGTCGAGACGGTCACCCGCCTGATGGCGCCGCTGACCCCCTTCATCACGGAGCGGGTCTGGCAGGACATGATCGTCCCGGTCACGCCGGACGCCCCCGAGTCGGTGCACCTCTCGTCCTGGCCGGAGCCGGACGCGTCCGCGGTCGACCCGGTGCTGTCCCAGCAGATGCAGCTGGTGCGCCGCCTGGTCGAGCTGGGCCGGGCCACGCGTGCGGAGTCCGGGGTCAAGACCCGCCAGCCGCTGTCGCGGGCCCTGGTCGGCGCGGCCGGTTTCGACGCCCTGTCGGCGGAGCTCCAGGCGCAGATCACCGAGGAGCTGAACGTGTCCTCGCTGGCCTCGCTGTCCGAGGTGGGCGGGTCCCTGGTGGACACCACGGCCAAGGCCAACTTCCGGGCGCTGGGCAAGCGCTTCGGCAAGGGCGTGCAGGACGTGGCGAAGGCGGTGGCCGCGGCCGACGCGGCGGCGCTGTCGCTGGCGCTGCGGGCCGGCACCGCGGTGGTCCCGGTGAACGGGGAGGAGGTCACCCTCACCCCGGAGGAGGTCATCATCACGGAGACCCCGCGCGAGGGCTGGTCCGTGGCCTCGGACTCGGGCGCCACGGTCGCCCTGGACCTGGAGATCACTCCGGAGCTGCGGCTGGCGGGCCTGGCCCGTGACGCGATCCGGCTGATCCAGGAGGCGCGGAAGAACTCCGGGCTGGACGTCGCGGACCGCATCGCCCTGCGGTGGTCCTCGTCGGACCCGGAGGTCGTGACGGCCCTGACGGACCACGCGGCGCTGATCGCGGACGAGGTCCTGGCCACGGACTTCGCGTCGGGCGACGCGGACTCCACGTACGGTGACCCGTTCACGGACGAGTCCCTGGGCCTGACCTTCCGCCTCCGCAAGGCGTAGCCCCTCCGCCCCTGTGGCCCGGCCCCGCTCCACGGGGTCCGGGCCACAGCTGTTCTCGCTTCCGCCGCCCAGCCACGCCGGCGTTTGAGGCGCGGGGGTCCGGGGGCGGAGCCCCCGGGAACGCGGCCGGGGCGGAGCCCCGGTTTCGGGAAGGGGCGGGGCGGGGAGAGGCCCGCGCAGCGGCACCCGCACCCGCCGTACGCCGTACGCAAACGGGCCGGGCCCGGTGCCCCCGAAGGGGAACCGGGCCCGGCCCGTGACTGCTGCCGACCGCCGTGAGGCGAGGCGCGGCCTAGTTGTCGTCCTCGTCGATCAGGAAGCCCCGCATCGGCGACGGCGCCTGCATCGGCTGCGGCGCGGCCGGCCGCACCGGAGCCATCGGCTGGGTCATCGCGGGAGACATCTGCTGCTGACCACCGTACGAGGGTCCGCCCATCGGGGAGGGACCGCCCATGGGCGACGGACCGCCCATCGGGGACGGGCCGCCCATGGAGTGACCCATCGCACCGGCCGGAGCCATCGAGGGCGACGGCGACGCCGGCAGCGCGGGACCGGCCGGGTTGCGCGGCGGGGCCAGCGAGTCGTCCGCCTGGGTCTCCAGCTGGCGCAGCTGCGACTCCAGGTAGGACTTCAGACGCGTGCGGTACTCACGCTCGAAGCCCCGCAGGTCCTCGACCTTGCGCTCCAGCGTGGCGCGGGCGGACTCCAGCGACCCCATGGCGACGCGGTGCTTCTCCTGCGCGTCCCGCTCCAGCGCGTCGGCCTTGGCGCGGGCGTCCCGCTCCAGGCCCTCGGCGCGGCTGCGGGCCTCGCCGACGATCTTGTTGGCCTCGGAGCGGGCCTCCGCGATCGCCTGGTCGGCGGTCTGCTGCGCCAGCGACAGGACGCGTGCGGCGCTGTCGCCACCGGGGCCCTGCTGCGGGAGCTGCGGCTGCTGCTGGTGCATCGGCTGACCCATGGGCTGCATCTGCTGGCCCGGGCCCATCTGCTGCATCTGCTGGCCCATGGGCTGCATCTGCTGTCCGAGCGGGTTCTGGCCGCCCATGGACTGCTGGCCCATCTGCTGCTGGCCGCCCATGGTGTGCATGGGGCCGCCCATCGGGCCCGGACCCTGCGGTCCGTGTCCGCCGGGGCCGGCCGGCAGCTGCGGCTGGCCGCCCGGCAGCTGGGGCGGACCCATCTGCGGCGGGCCCTGCTGCACCGGCGGGCCGGATATGGCCGCGGGCACGGGGGCGCCGGGGCCGCGCTGGTCCTGGGGCTCGGGCTTGCGCATGCCCTGCTGCTGCTGGTTCTGCGCGGCGGCACGCGTGGCGGCGGCCAGCTTGGCGCGCAGGTCCTCGTTCTCGCGCAGCAGGCGCGTCAGTTCGGACTCGACCTCGTCGAGGAAGGCATCGACCTCGTCCTCGTCATAGCCTTCTCGGAGGCGGACGGTCGTGAACTGCTTGTTCCGCACGTCCTCGGGAGTCAGCGGCATGTCTTCTTCACCTCTACGTAGTCGTCGGCAGTCGGCAAGACCGTATCGGGACTGTCCCCGCGCGCGCGGAGAAGCTCATCGTTCACACGCTTCTCGCAGCGGTGCTCACGAAACTGATGAGGATGTAAACGATGATCATCAGAACGAAGAAGGACAGGTCGAGTGCCACGCCCCCGAGACGCAACGGCGGGATGAAGCGCCGGAGAAGCTTCAGCGGTGGATCGGTCACAGTGTAGGTGGCCTCCAGTACGACCACCATCGCCTTGCCGGGTGTCCATGAACGTGCGAACTGAAAGACGTAGTCCATGACCAGCCGGAAGATCAGCACGATAAGGAAGCACATCAGAGCGATGTAGACCACCTCTAGTGCGACGCCCATCCCGCGCTTCCCTCTCCCCTGCTCTCGCTCATTTCCCGGTCCCCCGTCTGACGGATCGGTCTAGCTTTGGTTGAAGAACCCGCCCTCCGCGATGCGGGCCTTGTCCTCCGCCGTGACATCGACGTTAGCAGGCGACAGCAGGAACACCTTCTGTGTCACGCGTTCAATGCTGCCGTGCAGGCCGAAGACGAGGCCGGCGGCGAAGTCGACGAGACGCTTCGCATCCGTGTCGTCCATCTCCGTGAGATTCATGATCACCGGAGTGCCCTCACGGAAGTGTTCCCCGATGGTACGGGCCTCGTTGTAGGTCCGGGGGTGCAGCGTCGTGATGCGGTACGGCTCCCGCTCGGAGACGACCTTGGGCATGATCACGGGGGCGTTCTTCTCCAGGTTCGAGCGTTCGGGTGTGATGGATGCCACGGGGGCAATTCGCGCGGGACGTCCGTTTTCCACGGGCAAGGGGATGGGATCCCGTTGCGCGGGAGGCTGGGCGACTCGCACCGGTTCGTCCGTTACGGGCGTTTGGTGTACGGGCTGGCGGCTCCGGCGGTCCCGCTCCGGCTCCGGCTCGGGTTCGAACTCGTCATCGGGGTCGTACCCCGGGTTGTCGTACCGGTCGTCCTCCACGAGGCCGAGGTAGACCGCCATCTTGCGCATCGCGCCGGCCATTCTCTGAGTCCTCCGCTCTGTGGTGGATCGCCCTGTCGCAGGTGTGTCGCTGTGTCACCAAAGTCACCAACTGCCCGCGATCCACGTGGTCTGTCCGCCCATCAGCGGGAATGACCATATTTTCTGCTGTGGTCCGACTTTTCTTCGCGACGTTACCCGAGCCGGGGTCTCGCGCCGAGTACCGCAGTGCCGACGCGTACATGTGTCGCACCGGCCGCAACGGCCTGTTCCAGGTCTGCGCTCATCCCGGCCGACACCATCGTGGCAGCCGGATGAGCCTCGCGCAGGCTGGATGACAATTCCATCAACCGCTCGAAAGCGGCCTGTTCGCGACCCGCGTACGGTCCGGCCAGCGGTGCGACGGTCATCACGCCGTCGATCCGCAGTCCGGGCGCCCCGGCCACGAGGTCAGCGAGTCCGGCGAGCTGCTCGGGGGCGGCTCCGCCCCGGGTCCCGCGCTCCCCCGACTCGGCGTCGAGGGCGATCTGCACGAGGCAGCCCAGTTCCCGCTCCTGCTGCACCGCCGCCGCCGAGAGGGCGGTGACGAGCCGGGGCCGGTCGACGGACTGCACCACATGCGCGTATCCGGCCACGGAACGGACTTTGTTCGTCTGCAACTGGCCGACGAAGTGCCAGGTGAGCGGCAGATCCGCGCAGGCCGCGGCCTTGGGGGCCGCATCCTGGTCCCGATTCTCCGCAACATGGCGGACCCCCAGGTCCGCCAGCAGTCGTACGTCGCTCGCCGGATAGGTCTTGGTGACCACGATGAGCTGCACCTCGTCCCGCCCGCGCCCCGCGGCGGCGCAGGCGGACGCGATGCGTTCCTCCACCCGCGCCAGGTTCTGCGCGAGCTCCGACTTACGATCCGTCATTCCTCAGTCCAACCAGACATATCCGGCGAGCCGCCCGGTCACCCGGTCGCGGCGGTACGAGTAGTGGTCCCGCGACTCCAGTGTGCAGACCGCCGAACGGTGCCGGTTCACCACCCCCGCCTCCGCGAGCTGGGCGTGCACCCCGGCCACCACGTCGACCGCCGGTGTTCCCCAACTGGTCTCGGCGCGGGCCGCCGGAACCACCTCGGCGACGGCGTCCCGCATCTGCGCCGGCACCTCGTAGCAGCGCCCGCAGACCGCGGGTCCCGTACGGGCGGTGATCCGGCCGGGTTCGGCGCCGAGGGAGACCATCGCCTCCACCGCGGCGGGCACCACTCCGGCGACCAGTCCGGGCCGCCCGGCGTGGGCGGCGGCCGCGACCCCCGCCACGGGGTCGGCCAGCAGGACCGGGGTGCAGTCGGCGGTGAGCACCGCGAGGGCCAGCCCCCGCCGGGCGGTCACCACGGCGTCCACCGACGGGATCGCGGCCTCGCTCCCCCAGGGACCGGAGACCACCGCCACGTCCTTGCCGTGGACCTGGTTCATCCAGACCACCTGGTCCGGGTCGATGCCCAGGGCCTTCGCCGCGATCGCCCGGTTCGCGCGGACGGCGGCGGGGTCGTCGCCGACCGCGCCGCCGAGATTGAGCTCCTCGTACGGAACGGCGCTCACCCCGCCCCACCGGTCGGTGAAGGCGAAGTGGGCGCCGCTCTCGATGTGCTGCCCCAGCGTCACTTCAAGAAGTCCGGGACGTCCAGTTCCTCGGCCGGGCTGTCCTGGTAGGGCCGGGCCGTCGGGACCTGGGCGGGCGCCGGGGCCGCGGCCTCGGCGGGAGCCGTTTCGACCGGGGCCGGCGGGTCCTCGCGCGGGGTGACCGTACCCAGGCCGCCGAAGGCGGGGCGGACCGGCTCGGCGGCGCGGACCGGGGTGGGGGCCGGCTCCTCGCGCTTGCTGGACGCGGCGCCGATGACGTTGTCCCGGCGGGCCGGGGGCTGTCCGCCGTCGAACCCGGCGGCGATGACGGTGACGCGCACCTCGTCGCCGAGCGCGTCGTCGATGACGGCACCGAAGATGATGTTCGCCTCGGGGTGCGCGGCCTCGCTGACCAGCTGCGCGGCCTCGTTGATCTCGAAGAGGCCGAGGTCCGAGCCACCGGAGATGGAGAGCAGCACGCCACGGGCGCCGTCGATGGACGCCTCCAGCAGCGGCGAGGAGATCGCCATCTCGGCGGCGGCCACCGCGCGGTCGTCGCCGCGGGCCGAGCCGATGCCCATGAGGGCCGAGCCGGCCTCGGACATCACGGACTTCACGTCGGCGAAGTCGAGGTTGATCAGACCCGGGGTGGTGATGAGGTCGGTGATGCCCTGCACGCCGGAGAGCAGGACCTGGTCGGCCGACTTGAAGGCGTCGAGCACGCTGACCTGGCGGTCCGAGATGGACAGCAGCCGGTCGTTGGGGATGACGATGAGGGTGTCGACCTCTTCGCGGAGTTCGGCGATGCCGTCCTCCGCCTGGTTCGCGCGGCGCCGGCCCTCGAAGGTGAACGGGCGGGTGACCACACCGATCGTCAGGGCGCCCAGCGAGCGGGCGATGTTGGCGACGACGGGCGCGCCGCCGGTGCCGGTGCCGCCGCCCTCGCCGGCGGTGACGAAGACCATGTCGGCCCCCTTGAGGACCTCCTCGATCTCCTCGCGGTGGTCCTCTGCCGCCTTGCGACCGACGGCCGGGTTCGCTCCGGCGCCGAGGCCCCGGGTGAGTTCACGGCCGACGTCGAGCTTGACGTCGGCGTCGCTCATCAACAGGGCCTGGGCGTCCGTGTTGATGGCGATGAACTCGACACCCTTGAGACCGACCTCGATCATTCGGTTGATGGCATTGACACCACCGCCGCCGACACCGATGACCTTGATGACTGCGAGGTAGTTCTGCGGTGCTGCCACGTCGAAGGCCTCTCGCCTCGATTACGTGTCGCCGCCTCGCGGGCCTGCGTTGCGACGACTGATGCCGAAATGTGGGACGGTCCGAACGCGCCGACCCGAACCCTAACCCTGAAGTTTAGGGTTAAGTGTGTGTCTGTTCCCTGGACTCTTCCGAACAGGACACTAAGTCGACAAGTAGCGCGTGTTCAACGAACACGCCGAACCTCCCGTTTTTCTTTTCACCCTATGTGATCACCCATATCGGTGGCCAACCAGGGTGCGTCGCCGTTCGAGCCGACGTCAACTCCCGGACACCGCAGGGGCGGTGGGGACGCTCACGTCAAAGTGGTCAGCCTTGGGCGCCGCTTTCAGCAGGGCGGTCAGCGCGCGGCCCTTGGCCTCGCCCTGTTCGCCGCTGCCCCACATCACCGTGCGGCCGCGGGTCAACTCCAGTACGACCGAGTCGTACGAGCCCACCGTGACCTGCGCCGTCTCCCTGGCCACGGCCTCGGGGAGGTCGCCGGCGACGCCCACCGCCTCGCGCAGCAGCCGCTGCTCGTCGAAGCGGCGGCCGCTCGGCGACTGTGCCGCCGTCAATTCCAGGACCGGAACGCCCCCGGGTGCTTTCGCAACCGTGTCGAATCGCACACCCGAAGCGTCCACTTCCACGAAGTTGGCGCCCTTTTTGATGAGCAGGACGGGTTTGCGCTCCGTCACCTTCAGCCCGATTCCGTGCGGCCAGGCCCGCACCACGTCGACCGAGTCGACCCGGGGCAGCCTGCCGCGGACCCGGCTCTCGATCTCGTCGGTGTCCACGCTCACCATCGGGGCTCCGACGGGCACGGCAGCGGCGGCCAGCACCTGCGCGGGGGTGAGGACCCGCGTTCCGCTGGCGGTCACCTTCTCGACCCGGAGCCAGGAGGAGCCGTAGAGCGCCCAGGTCCCGCCCGCCACGAGGAGGACCGCCGCGATGAGCGGGAGCAGCACCGGGCCCCGGCACACACGCCTGAGGAAGCGCCGTGTGCCGGGGCCCGGCAGGCCGGATGTCCGCGCCGCCCGGGGCTTCTTGGGGGACTTGGGGGACGTCGCGGGGCCGGAGCCCTGGCCGGGGCCGGCGGGCCGGTCGGACCCGTCGGAACCCCGGCTCCCGCGCGGTGCGGTCTTCGCTCCGGCCACTCCTGTGCCTCCTGCGCTAGCGGTTCCTGTGGGCGGCGATCGCCTCGTACACCATCGCGACCAGCAGCTCGTCGGCGTCCCGTCGGCCGAACTCGGCGGCGGCGCGGGACATCTCGTACAGGCGGTGCGGGTCGGCGAGGACCGGCAGGACCTGGCCGAGCACCCAGTCGGGCGTCAGTTCCGCGTCGTCGACGAGCAGGCCGCCGCCGGCCTTGACCACCGGCTGGGCGTTGAGCCGCTGTTCGCCGTTGCCGATCGGCAGCGGGACGTACGCGGCGGGCAGCCCGACGGCGGAGAGTTCGGCGACGGTCATCGCGCCCGCCCGGCACAGCATCATGTCGGCGGCGGCGTACGCGAGATCCATCCGGTCCACGTACGGTACCGGCACATAGGGCGGCATCCCGGGCATGTTGTCGACACGCGGCAGTTCGTTCTTCGGGCCGACCGCGTGCAGGATCTGGATCCCGGAGCGCTGGAGGGTCGGCGCGACCGCCTGGATGGTCTCGTTGAGGCGGCGGGCGCCCTGCGAGCCGCCGGAGACCAGCAGCGTCGGCAGGTTGGGGTCCAGGCCGAAGGCGGCGCGCGCCTCCGGGCGGGCCGCGGACCGGTCCAGGGTGGAGATGCTGCGGCGCAGCGGGATGCCCACGTAGCGGGCCCCGCGCAGCTTGCTGTCGGGGGTGGAGACCGCGACGGCGTGCGCGTACCGGGAGCCGATCTTGTTGGCCAGTCCGGGCCGGGCGTTGGCCTCGTGGACGATGATCGGCACGCCGAGCCGCTTGGCGGCGAGGTAGCCGGGCAGCGCCACGTAGCCGCCGAAGCCGACCACGCAGTCGGCCTTGGTGCGCTCCAGGATCTCCTCGGCGGCCTTGATGGTGCCGCGCAGCCGTCCGGGGACGGTGATGAGCTCGGGGGTGGGCTTGCGGGGCAGCGGAACGGCGGGGATCAGCCCCAGTTCATAGCCGCGCTCGGGCACCAGGCGGGTTTCGAGCCCGCGCTCCGTGCCGAGGGCGGTGATGCCCACGGAAGGGTCCTGCCTGCGCAGGGCGTCCGCGAGGGCGAGCGCCGGCTCGATGTGGCCGGCGGTCCCCCCACCGGCGAGTACGACATGCACCGAAATTCACCGCTCTCCGGACGGACGCCTCTTGACGCGCCGTCTCATCGACTTCCATCTCTGCCCGGTCCGCTTCCAGCCGGTCTTCGGCTGGCGCATCGCGAGCGCCGCGCGCGCGGCCGGCTCCTCCCGCGCGAAGGCGATGAGCAGTCCGACCGCGAACATGGTCGGCAGCAGCGCGGAACCTCCGTACGAGAACAGCGGGAGCGGGACACCGGCGATCGGCAGCAGGCCGAGCACCGCACCGATGTTGATCACGGCCTGGGCCGTGATCCAGGTGGTCACGCCTCCCGCGGCATAGCGTACGAAGGAGTCCTCCGTGCGTCCGGCCACGCGGATACCCGCATAGCCTAGAGCCGCGAACAGGGCGAGTACCGACAGCGTCCCCGCCAGACCCAGTTCCTCCCCGGTGATGGCGAAGATGAAGTCGGTGTGGGCTTCGGGCAGTTGCCCCCATTTTTCCACACTGGCACCCAAACCGGAACCGAACCATCCGCCCGATGCGAGAGCGTAGATTCCGTGGACGGCCTGCCAGCACAGGTCGTTCTTGCCCGGATCCGTCGCGCCGATGCAGGCGAGCCGGTCCATCCGGTGCGGGCTCGTCTTGATCAGCAGGGCGACGACCACGCCGGCTGCGGCCAGCACCCCCACGAACATCCGCGTCGGGGCGCCCGCCAGCCACAGCAGCCCGAACAGGATGGCCCCGAGGATCATCGCGGTGCCCATGTCGCCGCCCAGCATGATCAGCCCGAGCAGTACGAAGGCCACGGGGACCAGCGGCACCAGCAGGTGCTTCCACTGGCTCAGCAGGCCCTTGCCGCCCTTGCGGGCCAGCAGGTCGGCCCCCCACAGGATCAGGGCCAGTTTGCCGAACTCGCTGGGCTGCAGCATGAACGGACCGCCCAGGGAGATCCAGTTCTGGTTGCCGTTGATCGCGACTCCTATCCCGGGGACCTGGACCAGGACCATCAGGAACAGGGTTCCGGCGAGCACGGGGTAGGAGAGCGCCCGGTGGAGCTTGACCGGCATCCGCGAGGCGACCAGCAGCAGCCCCGTACCGATCAGGGCGGCCACGAACTGCTTCTTGAAGAAGTACGCGTCTCCCAGGCCCAGCTGGAGGGCTTTGATCATCGAAGCCGAGTAGACCATCACCAGCCCGAGCACGGTGATGAGCAGGGAGCTGCCGAAAATCAGGTAATACGCGGTGAGGGGGCGGTCCCAGGCCCTGCGCAGCTGCCGCTGCGTCCGCCGCACCCGGTCCAGCGGCCCGCGCCCGGACGGCCTCTTCAGGCCGGGCACGGGCCGCCGCCGGCCCTGCGGCCGGACGGCGCGGACCGCGCCGGCGGCCCTGGCCGCCTTCGCGGGCTTCGCTGGCTTCGCGGTCTTCACGGCGGACGGCCGCCGCCCCGGGAGCACTTGCTTGGCCGGCATGTGTGACCTTCCCCTCCACTCGTACGAGGCGAGCAGCCCGCGGGCCGGTCGGGGAGGAACCTCCTGCCGGACCTAGGCCTTTCCGGCGGCCAGTTCGCGCACCGCGTCGGCGAATGCGTCCCCGCGCTCGTTGTAGTTCGCGAACATGTCCATCGAGGCACAGGCCGGTGCCAGCAGGACCGTGTCGCCGGGCTCGGCGAGCCGGGCCGCTTCCCGGACCGCTGCGAGCATCGCCCCAGTGTCGGTCCGGTCGAGGTCGGTGACCGGGACCTCGGGGGCGTGTCGCGCCAGCGCCTCGGCGATCAGCGCCCGGTCGGCGCCGATCAGGACCACCGCGCGCAGCCGCTTCGCGGACTTCTGCACGAGCTCGTCGAAGGTCGCTCCCTTGGCGAGGCCGCCGGCGATCCACACGACGGGCTCGAAGGCGGCGAGGGAGGCCTCGGCGGCGTGGGTGTTGGTGGCCTTGGAGTCGTCGACGTAACGGACCCCGGCGACCTCGTCCACGAAGGCGACGCGGTGGGCGTCGGGCCGGAAGTCGCGCAGTCCGTCGCGGACCGCGCGCGGCGGGACGCCGAAGGCCCGGGCCAGCGCGGCCGCGGCGAGCGCGTTCGCGATGTTGTGCGGGGCCGGCGGGTTGACGTCGGAGACCTCGGCGAGCTCCTGGGCGTTCTTCTGCCGGTTCTCCACGAAGGCCCGGTCGACGAGGATGCCGTCGACGACGCCGACCATGGAGGGCCCGGGGGCGCCGAGGGTGAAGCCGATCGCCCGGCAGCCCTCCTCGACGTCGGCGTCCTCGACCAGCTTCTCGGTGGCGGGGTCGGCCACGTTGTACACGCAGGCCACCGTGTTGCCCTCGTAGATCCGGCCCTTGTCGGCGGCGTAGGCCTCCATCGAGCCGTGCCAGTCGAGGTGGTCGGGCGCCAGGTTGAGGACGGCCGCGGAGTGGGCGCGCACCGACGGCGCCCAGTGGAGCTGGTAGCTGGAGAGCTCCACGGCGAGTACGTCGTACCGCTCCTCGCCGAGCACCACGTCGATGATCGGGGTGCCGATGTTGCCGACCGCGGCGGTCTTCAGACCGGCCGCCCTCAGGATCGAGGCCAGCATCTGCGTGGTGGTGGTCTTGCCGTTGGTGCCGGTGATCGCGAGCCAGGGGGCCGCGTCCTCGCCCCGCAGCTGCCAGGCGATCTCGACGTCGCCCACGACGTCCACGCCGGCCGCGGCGGCGGCCGCGAACAGCGGGCTGTCGGGCTTCCAGCCCGGCGAGGTGACGACCAGGTCGGTGCCCTCGGGCAGGGTCTGCGCATCCCCGAGGCGTACGGAGATGCCCAGCGCGCCGAGCTCGGCGGCCCGTGCGCGGTGGCCCTCGCCGTCGCCGCCGTCCACGACGGTCACCGAAGCGCCGAGGCCGGCCAGGGCGCGGGCGGCGCTGATGCCGCTCACGCCGAGACCGGCGACGGTGATGTTCTTGCCCTGCCAGGAGGTCACTTGTCCGCTGCCCATCCCGCGTAGAAGAGTCCGAGACCAACGATGACGCACATGCCCTGGATGATCCAGAAGCGGACCACCACGAGGACTTCGGACCACCCCTTGAGTTCGAAGTGGTGCTGGAGCGGCGCCATCCGGAAGACGCGCTTGCCGGTCAGCTTGAAGGAGCCGACCTGGATGACGACCGACATGGTGATGAGGACGAACAGGCCGCCGAGGAGGGCGATCAGGAACTCCGTGCGGGAGCAGATCGCCAGGCCGGCGAGGGCGCCGCCGAGGGCCAGCGAGCCGGTGTCACCCATGAAGATCTTGGCGGGCGAGGTGTTCCACCACAGGAAGCCGAAGCAGGCGCCCATGAGGGCGGACGCGACGATCGCGAGGTCCAGCGGGTCGCGCACCTCGAAGCAGGCGTTGGGGTTGGTCAGGGTCTGCGCGTTGGCGCAGGACTCCTGGAACTGCCAGACGCCGATGAAGGTGTAGGCGCCGAAGACCATCACGGCGGCACCGGTGGCCAGACCGTCGAGGCCGTCGGTCAGGTTCACGCCGTTCGACATCGCGAGGATCATGAACAGCGCCCAGACCACGAACAGCACCGGGCCGATCGACCAGCCGAAGTCCGTGACGAACGACAGCTTGGTGGAGGCCGGGGCGTTGCCGCGGATGTCCTTGAACTGGAGCGCGAGCACCGCGAAGGCGATGCCGACGATCAGCTGCCCGGCCATCTTGGCCTTGGCCCGCAGACCGAGCGAGCGGCGCTTGACGATCTTGATGTAGTCGTCGAGGTAGCCGACGAGGCCCATGCCGGCCATCAGGAAGAGCACCAGCACGCCGGAGAACGTGGGCTGGCTGCCCGTGATCACCTTCGTCAGGGCGTACGCGATGAGCGTGGCCAGGATGAAGGAGATGCCGCCCATGGTGGGCGTGCCCTTCTTGCCGGCGTGGCCGCGCGGGCCGTCGTCGCGGATGAACTGGCCGTAGCCCTTGCGGGCCAGCAGCTTGATCAGCAGCGGAGTGCCGACCACGGTCAGGAACATGCCGATGACACCGGCGAAGAGGATCTGCCTCATCGGTCGGCGACCTCGCCTTCGAGCAGGGCCTGTGCGACCCGCTCCAGACCGGCCGACCTGGAAGCCTTCACCAGCACGACGTCCCCCGGGCGCAGTTCACTGCGCAACAGGTCGATCGCCGCCTGCGCGTCGGACACGACCACCGACTCCTCACCCCACGAACCCTCGTTATATGCGCCCAGTTGCAGCCAGGACGCTTCCCTGCCCCCGACTGCGACCAGCTTGCTCACGTTGAGCCGGACGACAAGCCGCCCCACCGCGTCGTGCTCGGCGAGCGAGTCGTCACCGAGCTCGGCCATGGGACCGAGCACCGCCCACGTGCGCCCCCCGCGTGCCTGGGCGGCACCGCCCATCGCGGCAAGTGCGCGCAGAGCGGCCCGCATGGACTCGGGATTCGCGTTGTAGGCGTCGTTGACGATCGTCACGCCGTCCGCGCGTTCGGTGACCTCCATCCGCCAGCGGGACAGCGTGCCCGCCCCGGAGAGCGCGGTGGCGATCTCCTGGGCGGACATGCCCAGCACATGGGCGACGGCGGCCGCGGCAAGCGCGTTCGACACGTGGTGCTCACCGTACAGCCGCAAGGTCACGTCGCTGCACCCGGTCGGTGTGTGGAGTGTGAAGGAGGGCTGTCCCTGGGGCGTCATCCGGACTTCCGTCGCCCGGACGTCGGCGTCCTCCGCCTCGCCGAACAGCACGGTGCGGGCCTTGGTGCGCGCCGACATGGCGCGGACGAGGGGGTCGTCGGCGTTGAGGACGGCGACGCCGCCCTCGGCCTCGGCCGGCAGGGCCTCGACCAGCTCGCCCTTGGCCAGGGCGATGGCCTCGCGGCCGCCGAACTCGCCGATGTGGGCGGTGCCGACGTTCAGCACCAGGCCGATGCGGGGCGGGGTGAGCCCGGTGAGGTAGCGGATGTGGCCGATGCCGCGGGCGCCCATCTCCAGCACCAGGTGCCGGGTCTCCTCGGTGGCGCGCAGCGTCGTGATCGGCAGTCCGATCTCGTTGTTGAGGTTCCCCGGCGTCCACACGGTCGGTGCGTGGTGCTGGAGGACCTGGGCGATGAGGTCCTTGGTGGAGGTCTTTCCGGCCGAGCCGGTCAGCGCCACCACGTCGGTGCCGATACGGGCGACGACGGCGCCGGCCAGCGCTCCCAGCGCGGCGACGACATCGGGGACGACGACGGCCGGCACGCCCACCGGTCGGGTGGCCAGGACGGCGACGGCGCCCGCGGCGACCGCGCGCTCGGCGAAGTCGTGGCCGTCGACCCGTTCGCCGACGAAGGCGGCGAACAGGCTGCCGGCCTCCACCTCGCGGGAGTCGAACACGACGGGGCCGGTGACCCGGACGGACGGATCCGGTATGCCGGTCAGCTGCCCGCCGGTGATGTCGGCGATCTCGGCGAGCGAGAGGGGGATCACTTAGTTCACCTCGGCCTGTCGGGCGTGCGCTTGCGGGTCGCGGGGCCGGGCGGCCTCGATCGCCGCGCGGAGCACCGCGCGGTCGTCGAAGGGCCGTACGACGCCCGCGGTGTCCTGGCCCTGCTCGTGGCCCTTGCCCGCCACCAGCACGGTGTCGCCGGGCTCGGCGCGCGCGACGGCGGCGGCGATGGCCGCGGCCCGGTCGGCGTCGACGAGGACGGTGCCCCGCTCGGCGGGCGGTACGGACACGGCCCCCTCGAACATCGCGGCGAGGATTGCCAGGGGGTCCTCGGAGCGCGGGTTGTCGGAGGTCAGGACGGCGGTGTCGGCGAAGCGGGCGGCGGCGGCGCCCATCGGGCCGCGCTTGGTGGTGTCGCGGTCGCCGCCGCAGCCGAGCACGATGTGGAGCTTGCCGGTGGTGACTTCGCGCAGGGCGCGCAGCACCGATTCGACGGCGTCGGTCTTGTGCGCGTAGTCGACGACGGCGAGGTACGGCTGGCCCGCGTCGACCCGTTCCAGCCGGCCGGGCACCCCGGGGACCGCGGCGACCCCGTCGGCGGCGGTCTGCGGGTCGAGGCCGGCGGCGGCGAGGGTGGTGATCGCGGCGACGGTGTTGGCGACGTTGAACGGTCCCGGCAGCGGGGCCGTGGCCCGTACCCGCTCCCCGGCCGGGCCGACCACGGTCAGCGTGGAGTCCATGTGCCCGAACACGACGTCCTCGGCGCGCCAGTCGGCGGCCGGGTCGCCGGCGGCGGAGAAGGTGACGACCGGGATCGTCGCCTCCTTGGCGAGGCGGCGGCCGTACTCGTCGTCGATGTTGACCACCCCGAGGCGGGCGCGGCGCTCGGTGAAGAGCTGCGCCTTCGCCTGGAAGTAGTCCTCCATGTCCGAGTGGAACTCCATGTGTTCCGGGCTCAGGTTGTTGAAGACCGCGACGTCGAAGACGCAGCCGTCGACCCGGCCCAGCACCAGGGCGTGGCTGGAGACCTCCATGGCGAGGGCCTCGACGCCGCGTTCGCGCATGACCGCGAAGAGCGCCTGGAGGTCGGTGGCCTCGGGGGTGGTCCGCTCGGACTTGATGCGCTCGTCGCCGATGCGCATCTCGACGGTGCCGACGAGTCCGGTGCTGCGTCCGGCTCCGCGCAGGCCGCCCTCGACGAGGTACGCCGTGGTGGTCTTGCCGGAGGTGCCGGTGATGCCGATCTGGAGCAGGTCTTCGCCCGGGTGGCCGTAGATCTCGGCGGCGAGCTCCCCCATCCGGCCGCGCGGGTCGGCGACGGCGAGCACCGGCAGGCCGGTCGCCGCGGCGCGTTCGGCGCCGCTCGGGTCGGTCAGCACGGCGGCGGCGCCTTGCGCTGCGGCCTGGGCCGCGAAGTCGGCGCCGTGCAGCCGGGCCCCGGGCAGGGCCGCGTAGAGGTCGCCGGGGCGCACGGCGCGGGAGTCGTGCGTGATGCCGGTGATCTGCGGCAGCTCCGGCGCGTCCGGTGCGGGGACACCCAGCAGGGTGGCCAGCCCGGCGAGCGGGGTCGGGCGGACGGCCGTGGGCCGGGGCGCTCCCGGCGGCGCTGCCGGGGCGTCTTTCTGGGTGGTTCTGGGCTGATCAGCGTGGGGCACGGCGGTGAGCGTACCGGGCGCGGCGGGCCGGTCGCGAAGTGAGGGCCCGGCCGGGGAGCCGGTGGCGGACTGGTTCCCGGGTTCCGGGGTGATCGTTGTCACTGGTGGTGCCTCACGTGTTTCTGGCGGGCCGGCCGGGCTGCCGGGTCACCGGCCGGGCTGGGGGCTGGTCTGCTGAGCGGGTGGCGGGGCCTGCTGCGGTCCGGCGTCGAAGGTGACGGGAAGCCCTGCGGGGGCGGTTCCGGTGGGGGCGACCTGGAGGGTCTTGAGCGCGAACTCCATGACCTTCTTGTAGATGGGGCCGCAGATCTGGCCGCCGAAGTAGCTGCCCTTGGTGGGGTTCTGGATGGCGCAGTAGACGGTGATGCGGGGGTTGTCGGCGGGCGCGAACCCGGCGAAGGAGGCGGTGTAGCCCTTGTAGCGGCCGGTGGCCGGATCCACCCGGTTGGAGGTACCCGTCTTGCCGCCGACCCGGTAGCCGGGGATCCGGGCCTTGGTGCCGGTGCCGTCCTGGTCGTCGACCACGGATTCGAGCATCTCGGACAGCGTCTTGGCGGTCTCCTTGCTGATCACGCGGGTCTGCTCGGGGGCCGGCGCCGGGGTGAAGCGGCCGTCGGGGCCCTTGGTGCCGCGGATCAGGGTCGGGGTGATGCGGACCCCGCCGTTGGCGATGGTCGAGTACACGGAGGCCGCCTGCATGGCGTTGAGGGAGAGTCCCTGGCCGAAAGGGATCGTGTACTGCTGGGAGGTGGACCAGTCCTCGGGCCGGGCGAGGATGCCGCGGGACTCGCCGGGGTAGTTCAGGCCGGTGGGGCGGCCGATGCCGAACCTGGTCAGGTACGAGTACAGGACCCGGTTGGCCTCGGGCTGGGTGGCGCCGAGCTGGCCGGTGGCCAGGATGGTGCCGATGTTGGAGGACTTGGCGAGGACCCCGTTGAGGGTGAGGTACCAGGTCGGGTGGTCGATGTCGTCCTTGAACAGCCGGTCGCCGCGGTGGAGGCGGTTGGGGACCTCGACGTGGGTCTCGGGGGTGGCCTTCTTCTCCTCCAGTACGGCGGCCATCGACATGACCTTGGCGGTGGAGCCGGGCTCGTACACGTCCTGGAGCGCGGCGTTGCCCATGGCGGCGGAGCGGGCGCGGCCGAGGTCGTTGGGGTCGAAGCCGGGGGCGTTGGCCATCGCCAGCACCTCGCCGGTGCGGGTGTCCTGGACGATGACGTAGCCGCGGTCGGCCTCGGACTTCTGGACCTGCTCGGTGATGGCGCTCTGCGCCGCCCACTGGATGTCGCGGTCGATGGTGAGCTCGATGTCGTCGCCGGGCACGGCGGGCTTCTCGCTGGACCCGGCGGTGGGCACGCGGCGGCCGCCGGACTGGGCGTAGGTGATCGCCCCGTCCTTGCCGGCCAGCTTCTTGTCCAGGGCGGACTCCAGGCCGCCGGCGCCCTTGCCCTCGGCGTTGACGTAGCCCAGTATCCCGGCGGCCAGGTCCCCGCCGGGGTACACGCGCTTGCTGCTGTCCTCGTTGAACACGCCGGCGAGGACGTTCGCGCCGGGGCCGTTGTTCTTCTTGTCGGCGGCGGCCTTGTCGGCGAAGACCCGCTTGAGGTCCTTGATCTGGTTCCAGACCTGGGGGGTCTGGCGGCGGGCCAGGACGACGTAGCGGGTGTTCTTGGTCTTGAGCAGCCCGGTGAGCTCTTGGGCGTCCTTGCCGAGGATCGGCGCGAGGAGGGCGGCGGCCTGCTCGGGGGCGTCAGGGGCCTTGCTGTCCTGCGGGGTGAACATCTTGGGGTCGGCGGTGATGTCGTACGCGTCGACGCTGGTGGCGAGGGCGACGCCCTTGCGGTCGGTGATCTCCCCGCGCTCGGCGGCCAGGGTGTAGCTGGTGAAGCGGTTCTCGGAGGCCTTGGCGGAGTAGGCGGAGGCATCGACGGCCTGGACCTGGAGCAGCCGTACGACGAAGGCCAGCATGACGAGGGTCAGCCCGACGCTCACCAGGCGCAGCCGGGGCTTGGGGCTGCCGAGGCGGATGGTGTGGGCCTGCCTCGCGGGGGCGGGCCTGCGGGTCGCGGGGCGCGAGTTCGCCCGCGCCCGCTCGCCGCCGCCGGGCCGCGCCCTCCCGGGCCCGGGCACCCGCGGGCTCATGCGCCCACCGCCCGCACGAGCACCCGGTCGACGGCGCCCGGCCCGGCCGCGCCGGCCGGGTGGGGGGCGCTTCCCGACGCCTTCCGGGGGAGGGAGAAGGGCTGCCGGCCGTGGGGCCGGGGAGGGGCGGGCAGCGGGGCGGGGACGGAGGATCCGGTGCAGGGGGAAGGTCCCGCCGGGGTGGCCCCCGGCGGTGGCTGGGGGAGGGTCCGCGTCACGACGTCACCTTCCGGGGGTCGGGTTGGGCTGAGGGGCTCCGCCCGGCTGGGGCTGGCCGCCCTGGGAGGAGCCGGGGGCGCCGGGAGCGCCGGCCGGGGGCGCGCCCTGGTCCGGGCCCGCCGGGGCCGGCGCCGGGGAGCCCGCGAGGCTGGGGACGGCCGCGGGGTTCGGCGCGGCCGGCGGGGCCGACGGCGCGGGCGGGGCCTCCGCGGGGGCTCCGGTGCCCGTGACCTTGCCGTCGGGGCCGATGAAGACCGGGCTGCCCCCGGGGACCAGGCCCAGTTCCTGCGCCCGTCGCTGCAGTGCGTCCGGCGCCGAGTAGCCGTCCACGTCCCGCTGGAGCGCCTGTTCCTCGTCCGTCAGGGCGGTGGTCTCCTTCTTCAGCCTGGACAGCTGGAAGGAGCCCTCGTTGAGCGCCGAGTTCAGCAGCAGCAGGCTGATCAGCCCGCCGGCGAGCAGCGCCACTACCAGCAGGACGAACGGTGTCAGCGCCGCCTGCCCCGAGGGGCTGCGCAGCCGTCCCCCGGCTTTGCTCACAGTCGCGCCTCCCGGATGCGCTCGACCCCGCGGAAGCGGGCCGGTGCGGCCCGCCGGTTCTCGGCGATCTCCTCCTCCGTGGGCAGCTCCGCGCCCCGGGTGAGCAGCTTCAGCTTCGGCTGGTACTTCTCCGGCACCACCGGCAGCCCCGGCGGGGCCGTCGACGCGGCACCCGCCGCGAAGACCTGCTTGACGAGGCGGTCCTCCAGCGAGTGGTACGACAGGACCGCGATCCTCCCGCCCACCGCGATCCGGTCCACGGCCGCCGGAATGGCCCGCTCCAGGACCGACAGCTCTCCGTTGACCTCGATGCGCAGGGCCTGGAAGGTCCGCTTGGCCGGGTTGCCCCCGGTGCGCTTCGCCGCCTGCGGCAGGGCGTCGCGGATCAGCTCGACCAGTCGCGCGCTGTTCGAGAACGGCTCCTTCTCGCGCTCCCGCACGATCGCCGAGACGATCCGCTTGGCCTGCTTCTCCTCGCCGTACTGGCGCAGGATCCGTACGAGCTCGCCCGCCGGGTAGGTGTTGAGCACCTCGGCGGCGCTCATCCCGGTCGTCTGGTCCATCCGCATGTCCAGCGGCGCGTCCTTCGCGTACGCGAAGCCGCGGTCGGCCTCGTCCAGCTGCATGGAGGAGACGCCGAGGTCGAAGAGGATGCCCTGCACGGTGGGCAGGCCGAGCCGGTCCAGTACGTCCGGCAGCTCGTCGTAGACGGCGTGGACGAGGGTGGCGCGGTCGCCGAAGGGCGCGAGGCGCTCCCCGGACAGCCGCAGCGCCTCCTTGTCGCGGTCGAGGCCGATTAGGCGCGCCTCGGGGAACCGGGTCAGCAGGGCCTCGCTGTGGCCGCCGAGGCCGAGGGTGCAGTCGACGACGACGGCCCCCGGCCCCTCCAGCGCCGGGGCCAACAGGTCCAGGCACCGCTGGAGCATCACCGGGACATGTCGGGACTCGCTAGTCAAAGCGCCCTCTCAGATAACGGCGCGGCAGGCATACGCCGCGCCGCGCACGCGGAGTGTTACCAGGGGGCCGGTCGGCCGGTGAGGGCCGGGCTCCGGCCGGTTCGCGCCACTTTAGTGCAACGGTCGCCGTGATCAACGAACCACCCCGCGCGCCGTGCGCCCCTGTCGTACGGAACCCCCGAAAGCCGCGAACCACCCGGATGGCCGCCTCCCTCTCACCTCTGTGGGTTAGCTCACAACAAGGCAGGTTGACGTTCTTTGTCCACCCTCACTCCATGCCTTTACCAGCCGTGACCACTAACGTCTTAGGCATGACGACTTCCGCATCCCTGCCCACCGAGTCCACCCCCCAGGCACCCAGCGGCGGCTCCGTCACGGACCGGCTGGTGGCGGCGAACCGGCGGTACGCCGAGAAGTTCCAGGATCCCGGCATGGACGCCCGCCCCGTCCTGCAGGTGGCCGTGGTGGCGTGCATGGACGCCCGCCTCGACCTGCACAAGGCCCTCGGCCTCGAACTCGGCGACTGCCACACCATCCGCAACGCCGGCGGCGTGGTCACCGACGACACCATCCGTTCCCTCACCATCAGCCAGCGCGCCCTCGGCACGCGGACGGTGATACTGATCCACCACACCGGCTGCGGCCTCGAAAGCCTGACCGAGGACTTCCGGCACGAGCTGGAGGACGAGGTCGGCCAGCGTCCCGCCTGGGCCGTCGAGGCCTTCCGTGACGTGGACCAGGACGTCCGCCAGTCCATGCAGCGGGTCCGGACGAACCCCTTCCTCCCCCACCGCGACGATGTGCGAGGCTTCGTCTTCGACGTGCACACCGGGCTCCTGCGGGAGATCGATCCCGCCTCGTGAGTGACACAGCGCCGTAACGCCGTCAAGAATGCGGGAAGACGCCGCCCGGAAACCCTCCGGGCCGGCGTCCGTGTCGGGGTTGGGGCCGGAGTACGCCAAGGGCGTCGGCCCTGCGGAAAGGGCCGAGGAGAACCAGGTGACGACGTATGACGACCGAGCGAGCCTCGCGGATCTGACGAGCACGGCCGAGCGGGTGCGCCGCTCGGTCGAGACCGTCATCGAGGGCAAGCCCGAGGTCGTACGCCTCGCGCTGACCGTGCTCCTCGCCGAGGGGCACCTGCTCATCGAGGACGTGCCCGGCGTCGGCAAGACCATGCTCGCCAAGACCCTCGCCAAGTCCATCGACTGCTCGGTCCAGCGCATCCAGTTCACACCGGACCTGCTGCCCTCCGACATCACCGGCGTCAGCATCTACGACCAGCAGCGCCGCGAGTTCGAGTTCAAGCCCGGCGCGATCTTCGCCCAGATCGTCATCGGCGACGAGATCAACCGCGCCTCGCCCAAGACCCAGTCCGCGCTGCTGGAGTCCATGGAGGAGCGCCAGGTCACCATCGACGGAACCACCTACGCGCTGCCGAGCCCCTTCATGGTGGTCGCCACCCAGAACCCCGTGGAGATGGAGGGCACCTACCCGCTCCCCGAGGCCCAGCGCGACCGCTTCATGGCCCGCGTCTCCGTCGGGTACCCGAGCCCCGAGGCCGAGCTCCAGATGCTGGACGTCCACGGCGGGCTCTCGCCCCTCGACGACCTCCAGGCCGTCGCGCACGCCCACGACATCACCAAGCTCATAGAGGCCGTACGCGAGGTGTACGTCGCCGAGCCGGTCCGCCGCTACGTCGTCGACCTGGTCTCCGCCACCCGCAGCCACCCCGACCTGCGCCTGGGCGCCTCGCCGCGCGCCACTCTGCACCTGCTGCGCGCCGTGAAGGCCTCGGCCGCCCTGTCCGGCCGCGAGTACGTCCTGCCCGACGACGTGCAGGCGCTGGCCGCCCCCGTTCTCGCGCACCGGCTGCTGCCCACCGCGCAGGCCCAGCTGAACCGGCGCAGCGCCGAGCAGGTCGTCCACGACATCCTCCAGCGCACCCCCGTCCCGGCCGCGCACGTCCGCGGCGAGATGCCGCCCGGCGCGGGCGTCCGGGGCTTCTGATGAGCGCCGGTGCCCCGCGCGGCGCCGGCGGCGGGAGCCAGGGCGGCGCCGGACTGCGCGCCTCGCTGTCGGGCCTGACCACCCGCGGCCGGTCCTTCCTGGCCGCCGGGGTCGCCGCCGCCCTGTGCGCGTACGTCCTCGGCCAGGGCGAGCTGCTCCGGGTCGGACTGCTGCTCGCCGCACTGCCGCTGATCTGCGTCCTCGCCCTGCACCGCACCCGCCACCGGGTCGCCGGCAGCCGCCGGCTGACCCCGATGCGGGTGGCGGCGGGCGCCGAGGCGCGGGTGCAGCTGCGCATGGACAACACCTCCCGGATGCCCACCGGGCTGCTGATGCTCCAGGACCGGGTGCCGTACGTGCTGGGCCCCCGGCCCCGCTTCGTCCTGGACCGGGTCGAGCCGGGCGGCCGGCGCGAGGTGTCCTACCGGGTCCGCTCCGACCTGCGCGGCCGCTACCCGCTGGGCCCGCTCCAGCTGCGGCTGACCGACCCCTTCGGGCTGGTGGAGCTGACCCGCTCGTTCAGCACCTACGACACCCTCACCGTCGTCCCCCGCACCGAGGCCCTGCCCGCGGTCCGGCTCACCGGCGAGACCGCCGGCTACGGCGACGGCAGCCGCCGCTCCCTGGCCCTGGCCGGCGACGACGACGTCATCCCGCGCACCTACCGGCGCGGCGACGACCTGCGCCGGGTGCACTGGCGCTCCACGGCCCGCTACGGCGAGCTGATGGTGCGCCGCGAGGAGCAGCCGCAGCGCAGCAAGGCCACCGTCCTGCTGGACACCCGTGGCACCGCCTTCGAGGGCGCCGGCCCGGACTCCGCCTTCGAGTGGGCCGTCTCGGGGGCCGCCTCCGTCGTGCTGCACCTGCTGGAGCAGGGCTTCTCGGTGCGGCTGCTGACGGACACCGGCAACGCGGTGCCGGGCGCCGGCGGCAAAGGCTTCTCCTCCGGCGGGCAGGAGTCCGCGGAGGCGGCCGGGCTGATGATGGACGCCCTCGCCGTCGTCGGGCACTCCGAGGGCGCCGGCCTCTCGCGGGCGTACGACGCCGTGCGCTCGGGCGGCGGCGGTGACGGCGGGTTCGGCCCGGGCGGCGGCGACGGACTGCTGATCGCCTTCCTCGGGGAGCTGGACGACGCACAGGCGGACATGGCGGCCAGGATGCGCCGCCTCAGCGGGGCGGCGGTCGCCTTCCTCCTGGACCCGGCGCTCTGGGCCGGGCGGCCCTCGCGGGCGGAGGAGCGGCTGCACCGGCTCCGCGACGCGGGCTGGACGGCGCTGGCGGCCCCGCCCGGGGTGGCCTTCGGGGAGCTGTGGCGGCAGGCCGGGAACGCTCCGCTCGGCACGGGACCTTCCGGAGGTCGGGGATGAGCGGGCGCGCTCGATTGACGCTGTTCGCGGTGCTGGCCACCCTGCTCACCTCCTGGTCGCTGGTCGCGCTGGTGGACTCGGCCGGCTGGCTGCTCCAGGCTGCGCTGCTGCTGGCGGTGCAGAGCGGGGTGGGTGCGGCGGGCCGTCGGGTGCCGCTGGCGCGCCCGCTGACGGTGGCCGGCCAGGCCCTGGTGTCGCTGCTGGTGCTCGCGTTCCTGTTCGCGGGCAAGGGCGAGTCCACCGGGACCGGGCCGGTGGCCTACCTGGTGACGGACTTCGGGGCGCTGTTCCGGCGCGGGGTCTCGGACGTGGGCGAGTTCGCGATCCCGGCGCCGCTGACGGACGGCATCCGGCTGCTGCTGCTGGCCGGGGTGCTGCTGATCGGGCTGCTGGTGGACCTGCTGGCGGTGACCGTGCGGACGGCTGCCGCGGCCGGGCTGCCGCTCCTCGCGCTGTACTCGGTGGCGGCGGGGCTCTCCAGCGGAGCCGGAGCCTCGTGGGTGTCCTTCCTGCTGGCGGGCGGCGGCTACCTGTTGCTGCTGCTCGCCGAGGGCCGGGACCGGCTGGCCCAGTGGGGCCGCGTCTTCGGCGGCGCCCCGGCCGGGCGGGTCTCGGCGGCCTCCGGCTACGGGGGCGGCGGTCCGGGCCCGGGCCAGGCGGTGTCCCCCGTGCGCACCGGCCGGCGGATCGGCGCGGTGGCGCTGGGCATCGCGCTGGTGGTCCCCGCCGGGCTGCCCGCGCTCGGCGGCGGACTGCTCGGCGCGGCCGGCGATTCCACGGGCGGCGGCAGCGGTACGGGCGGCACGATCTCGGCGGTCAACCCGCTGGTCTCCCTCCAGGGCAGCCTCAACGCCCAGGACAACCGGGTGGTGCTCAAGTACCGGACGGACAGCCCGCAGCTCGGCGAGCAGTACCTGCGCATCCTCGCGCTGGACGAGTTCAACGGCGTCAAGTGGGAGGCCTCCGGGCGGACCCTGACGGACGTCCCGGAGCAGCTGCCCAAGCCGCCGGGGCTGAGCGACCAGGTCCGGGCCGACGCGGTCGAGGTCCGTACGAGCATCTCGGCGGCGGACACGTACGCGCAGCGCTACCTGCCGATGCCGTACCCCGCGATGGGCGTGGACATCCCCGGGAAGTGGCGCTTCGAGCCGGCGGGGCGGACCCTGGTCGGCGACCAGCTGGGCAAGGACCGGTTCCAGAACGTCCAGGGCGCCATGTACACCGTACGGAGCCTGCTGCTGCAGCCGACGGCGGTGGAGCTCCAGGCGGCGCCGGAGGCGAACCCGGGGATCCGGGCCGAGTACACGAAGCTGCCGGGCAACCTGCCGGCGGTCGTCGGGGACACGGCCCGCCAGGTGACCAAGGGCGCGAAGGACGACTACACGCGCGCGGTGAAGCTGCAGGACTTCTTCGCCGTGAACGGCGGCTTCCGCTACGACACGAAGGTCGCCTCGGGTACGGGGCCGGAGGCCATCGCCCGCTTCCTGGCGGACAAGGAGGGCTTCTGCATCCACTTCGCTTTCTCCATGGCGGCGATGTCGCGCTCGCTGGGGATCCCGGCGCGGGTGGCCGTCGGGTTCACCCCGGGCGAGAAGCAGTCGGACGGCAGCGTGAACGTGTCGATGCGTGATGCGCACGCCTGGCCGGAGCTGTACTTCGAGGGCGTGGGCTGGACCCGGTTCGAGCCGACGCCGCGCCAGGGCATCACGGTGCCGGACTACTCCCGGCCCCGGGCGCCGGCCGCCCAGCCCTCGGCCCCCGCTCCGCTGCCCTCGTCGAGCGCGGCCCAGCCGTCGACGGCTCCGTCGAACGCCGACGCGTGCCCGCCGGAGCTGAAGAAGCTCGGCGAGTGCGGGGGCGCGGCCCCGCACCAGAACGCCGGCTCCGGCGGTGACGGGCCTTCGGCCGGCTCCGTCCTGGCGTGGACGGCCGGGGTGCTGGCGGTCCTGGGCCTGCCGCTGCTGCCGCTGCTGTGGCGTACCCGGGTGCGCAGCCGGCGGCTCGCGGCCGGGACGGTGCTGCCGGCCTGGCGGGAGCTGGGCGACGCGGCCTGGGACGCGGGCATCCCGCCCGACGAGGCGTTGTCGCCGCGGCGGGCGGCAGGGCGGATCGTCGTGCTGGGACGGCTCGACCAGGAGGCGGCGCAGGCCGTGCACCGGGTCGCCGGGGCGGTCGAGCGGGCGCTGTACGCCCCGCCGGGCGCGGAGGCCGCCTGCGAGTCCCTGGCCGCCGACGTCCTGCTGGCCCGCGCCGCGCTGCTGGCCGGGCTCGGCCGCGGCGCCCGCCTGCGGGCCCTGCTCCTGCCGCGCTCGGCGGTCCGGCTCCAGTGGGCGGCAGCGGCACGCTGGTCGTCCCTGACGGCCCGCACCGCGGCCCTGGCGGCCCGGACCCGGGCCCGCATCCCCGTCCGCGGCCGCGGCTAGGGGCGTTCGGCGCTCGGTGGTCCGGCCGCCCTGGCCGCGGCCGGCCGACGGCCGGTGTGCGGACGCGCGGACGCGGCGAGGCTCGATCCCCCCGAGCCCCGCCGCGTCCGCGTCCTGCGTCACGGAGGAGGCCCCGGCCCGCACCGGCCGCCCCGTGTCGGCGGTCCGGACCGGGTCTCCTGTCCGTTGCCCCCAGTCTGACGTTCGTGCAGGTGGGGGCCCATCCGCGCGCGTACTCATTTCCCCGGCTAGGTACGGGTACTCAGGCGGGCGGCTGCGGCGCCCCACCAGTTCTACGCCGCACGCGCGGTGCAGGGCACCGCCGATCGGGTCACCGCCTCAGCAGTTCCCGCCGACCCGCCCCCGCAGCAGCAGCGACAGCGCCGAGTGCACGTCGTCCAGCGACCGCTCGCTCTGGAAGGACTGCCAGTCCAGCGCGGCCACCAGCACCATCCCCACCATGGCGGCGGCGGTCAGCTGCACGTCGATCTCCGCGCTCAGCTCCCCCCGCTCCACGCCCTCCCGCAGCACCGTCTCCACGACGGCCACGGCCTCCTGCCGGACCACCATCAGCGTGGACTGCCAGGCCCGGTTGGTGCGCCACAGTTCGGCGACGTAGAGCTGGGTGAAGGCCGGGTAGCGGTCGATGAAGACGAGGCCCGCCCGGATCATCGCGTCGAGTGCCTCCACCCGGCTGCCGCCCCGCTCCTCCGTCTCCTGCGCGGCGTCCCGCAGCGAGGCCGTGAGCAGGCCGACGCCGTGCCGCAGGAGCTCCTCGAAGAGCTCGTTCTTGCTCGCGAAGTTGTAGTAGACGGTGCCCTTCGCGACACCTGCCCGCTCGGCGATCTCGTCGACCGTGGTCGCGGAGAACCCCTGTTCGGCGATGAGGGTGACGGCCGCTTCGTAGAGCTTCTGGCGGGTCGCCTGCCGCCGGCCGCCGGCCGCGGTGCTGCTGCTGTTCATGGCGCTGATTGTCACAGGTCACGCGTCCTTACAGGCTCAGTTCCGGGTGCAGACGGTCCATCGTCCACACCTGCTTGCCGCGCGCCGCGAGCGAGGTGAGGACGAGGGAGCCCACCGTGAACGCCGCCAGGACCGCGCAGCCCTGCCAGACCGGCGTGAGGTCCCCGCCGGTGATCAGGCGCCGCAGGCCGTCGACGATGTACGACATCGGCAGGTACGGGTGGATCCAGTTGAAGAAGTCCGGGCTGGTCTGAACGGGGTACGTACCGCCCGCCGAGGTCAGCTGGAGCATCAGGACGGCGAGGACGAGGATCCGCCCGGCCGCACCGAACTTGGCGTTCAGCCACTGGACGATCGCGGCGAAGCAGGCGGTGACCAGCACCAGGAAGCCGATGGTCAGCGCCGGGTGCGCCATCTGGAGGCCGAGGCTCGGGGCCCAGTGCAGTACGGACATCAGCGCGCCCACCTGCGCCACCCCGAGCCCGGCCACGGGCAGCCAGCCGGCGAGGGCGATCCGCCACGGGGAGGCGCCCGCGGCCAGGGCCCGCTTGTTCAGCGGAGCGATCAGCATGTAGGCGACCATTGCGCCGACCCAGAGGGAGAGCGGGATGAAGTACGGGGCGAAGCCGGTGCCGTAGTTGGGCGCCTTGTGCAGCGACTGGTTCGCGAGCTTCACCGGGTCGGCCATGACCTCGGTCCGCGTGTCGCGCTGCTGCTCGTCGTAGTCGGGGATCTTCTCGGCGCCGCTGTGCAGGCCGCCGGCCAGTTCCCCGGTGCCGTCGACGAGCTTGTACATGCCGCCGTCGAGGCGGTGCGCGCCGTCGCCGAGCTTGCCGACGCCCTCGCCGAGCTTGCCCGAGCCGGTGGAGGCCGTACCGAGGCCGGTGTGCAGCTGGGCCACACCGCTCGCCACCTTGTGGGCCCCGGTGTTGAGGGCGTTGACCTTGGTGACGGCCGCGTCGAGGTCGGAGGACAGGCCGGGGGCCGCCTTGGCGAGGTCGCGGGCCTGCTTCTCCAGGTCGGTCAGCTGCCGGCGGAGCTTGCCGAGGTCGCCGTTCGCGTCCTTGACCAGGTTGTTGACGTCACCGGCCAGCGTGGCGCCCTCGGCGGCGTCGTCCTTGAGCTTCTTCAGCTGGGGGCAGGTCGCGGGCACCGGCTTGGCGCCGGCGGTGCAGATCTTGGCGTAGACGTCGGAGGCCTCGGTGGAGACCCGCTGGGTGACGGTGGCGGCGGCCGGGGCCTTCTTGGCGAAGGTGTCCAGGTGGTTGTTGACGACCTTGGCGGTGTCGGCGACCAGTACGGCGGCGTCGGCGACCTGCTTGGGGTCCTTGAGGAAGGGGCGGGCCTTGTCGGCGGCGCCGTTGACCTTGTCGGCGAGCGCCTGGGTGCCGTCGGCGACGTCCTTGGACCCGGTCTCCAGCTTGCCCGCCCCCGATTCGAGCCTCTTCAGCCCGCCGGTGAGCTCGCCGGTCTTCTCCTCGGCGGTGTCCAGGCCGTCGGCCAGGTCCTTGGCGCCCTGCTGGGCCTTGCCGGCGCCGTCCTTGAGCTTGTCGGCGCCGTCGGCGGCCTCGGCCGTCTTGTCGTGCAGGTCGGAGAAGGAGACGAAGATCTTGTCGAGGAAGCCGCGGGAGGCGTTGGTGGACGCCGCCGCGCGCACCTCGGAGAAGACGGTGCGGGAGATCGAGCCGACGATGTAGTTGTTGGCGTCGTTGGTGCGGACCTGGAGGGCGCTGGTGGCCGGGTCGGCGCCGGAGCTGGAGGCGATCTTCGCGCTGAAGTCGGCGGGCATGGTCAGGGACAGGTAGTACGTCCCGTGCTCCAGGCCCTTGGCCGCCTCCTCGGCGCTCACGTCGTGCCACTCGAAGGTCTTGCTGGCGTGCAGCTTCCTGCTGATCTCACCGCCGGCGTCGATGCGGTTGCCGTCGACGGTGGCGCCCTGGTCGGCGTTGACGAGGGCGACGGGCACCTTGTCCAGGCGGCCGTACGGGTCCCAGAAGGAGCACAGGTACAGCGCGCCGTAGAGCAGCGGGAGGAGGAGCAACGCGACGAGAGCGGCGGCGGGCAGCTTCCCCCGCCCGAACCGCTTCAGCTCAAGCGCGGCGAGCTTCGGCGAGCGCATCGTCCGTCCCCTTCTTCGTGTCGTCGGTGTGGTCGGTGGTGCCGGGGTCTTCGGTGGTGCCGGGGTCGCCGGCTTCCTCGTCGGGTGCGCCGCCGGTGCCTTCGGTGCCTTCGGTCGCCCGTCCGGCGCCGGTACGGGCGCCGGCTTCCGCTGCACCCGTACGCAGGACCGTCACGTCGTCAGGGGCCTTGCTGCAGACGGCGAGGACGGTGGTGCCGGCCGCCGCGATGGAGCGGAGCAGCTCCCAGGCCTCGGCCCGCTCGGCCTCGGTGAGCTTGAGGTCGAGGTCGTCCAGGGCGAGCAGGCGGGGCGAGCCCATCAGGGCGATGGCCACGGACAGCCGGAGGGATTCCAGCCGCTCCAGGTCGCGTACGGAGGTGCGCGGGCCCTTGGGCAGGGCGGCGAGGTCCAGTCCGGCGGCGGCCAGGGCGGCGTCGATCCGGGCCGTGGAGCCGGCGCGGCGCTCGCCGCGCGGGCGCAGCAGGGCCCGGACGGGTCCCTCGTAGCGGCGCTGGAGCAGCGCGCCCTCGCGCAGCTGCTCGGCGACGGTCAGGGCCTGGTCGAGGTCGTTGACCCCGGTGACCGGGCCGAGGGCGGCGATCCGGCGGACCGCGGTCATCCGCTTCGGCAGCCGGTGGCCGGCGACCTCGGCGTGGCCCTCGGTGGGCTTCATGCGGCCGGTCAGGGCGAGGAGCAGGCAGGTCCGGCCGCTGCCGGAGGCGCCTTCGACGGCGATGAGCGAGCCGGGTCCCGCGTCGAGACCCACCCCCCGGAACACCCAGCCGCGCGGGCCCTTGAGTCCGAAGTTCTCGGCTTTGACGGCCGCGCCGTGCGGGCTGTCCACGCCCTCCCCCTCCTTTTGAACTGACTGGTCAGTTCAAAAACTAGCACCTTCTGCCGCACCGCGTGTACCCAGCAAGCAAGTTGCCGCCCGAGACATGGCAAAAGTGCAGGTCGGGGCGATTGTCAGTGGGGCACGTCACGATGGGGGCACGTACAGCGGCAACAGAGCAGAAGCAGAGCCACCGCACCGCACGCAACGACAGGAGGTTCGTCATGGCCACACCGTCCCCGTCCCCTGTCCACCCCGTCCCGCGCAGGTCGTCGGCACCGCCGGCCGCGCTCGACCTGCTCGCCAAGGCCCGCAGCGGCCTGGCCGAGGCCGACCGGCTGCCCCGGCCCAACGAGCGGTACGCCACCGCCCACCTCGCCGCGCTGCGCGTCGCCGCGGCCGTGCTCGCCGCGCGCGGACGGCCCGATCCGGTGAAGGGGCGGCGCAGGCCGCGGATCCGCAGCGCGTGGGAGGTACTGCCGGAGATAGCGCCGGAGCTGACGGAGTGGAGCGCTCTGTTCGCCTCCGGAGCGGCCCGACGGGCCCGGGCGGAGGCGGGCATACCGGACGCGGCGACCGCCCGGGACGCGGACGACCTGGTGCGCGCCGTCGCCATGTTCCTGCGGCTGGTGGAGCGGATGCTCGCCCTCCAGCCGGTGGCGCAGACCCTGCCGCAGACCGTGCCGCAGCCCCGTGCGGAGCGTCCGGACGCGGGATGAGCTGCACGACTGCCGAAGGCAATAGGGTGGGGGACGCAGAACCAACCCCTACCGCGCCGAGGAGCCATCAGCCGTGTCGGACACTTCCCGCCCCCGTGCCTCCCTCCGCACCGCCGTGGTGTGGGAGGTGCTCAAGGAGGCACTCGACCGCCGGGTGAAGGCGACCGGGCGGGACGTGCTGGACGTGCTCGACACCGGCGGCGGCACCGGCAAGTTCGCCGTGCCGGTGGCCCACCTGGGCCACCGGGTCACCGTGGTCGACCCCAGCCCGAACGCCCTGTTCGGGCTGGAGCGCCGGGTCGCCGAGGCCGGCGTCGCCGACCTCGTCCGCGGCGTGCAGGGCGACGCCCAGGGGCTGCTGGACGTCGTCGAGCGGGAGGCGTACGACGTGGTGCTCTGCCACGGCGTGCTGGAGTACGTGGACGACCCGGCCGAAGGCGTGGCCAACGCGGTGGCGGCGCTGCGCCCCGGCGGCACCCTCAGCCTGCTCGGTGCGGGCCTCGGCGGGGCCGTGCTCGCCCGCGCCCTGGCCGGCCACTTCACCGAAGCCCGCACCGCACTCGGCGACCCGGCCGGCCGCTGGGGCGCGGGCGACCCCGTACCGCGCCGCTTCACCGCCGAGCAGCTCACCGGCCTGGTCGCCGGAGCCGGCCTGGAGGTCGGGGCGGTGCACGGCGTCCGGGTCTTCGCCGACCTCGTGCCCGGAGTCCTGGTCGACACCGAGCCGGGCGCGGTCGAGGCCCTGCTGCGGCTGGAGGAGGCCGCGGCCGAGCTGCCCGCCTTCCACGCGGTCGCCACGCAGCTGCACGTCCTCGGCGAGAAGCGCGCCTGAGTTCCGCTCGACTCCCTCCACAGGCCCCGCCTGAACTGCCGGGCTTCCGCCGAGGGAGTAACAGCGGACCCCTCCGGACCGGCCGTCGGCCCCGTATGATCGTGCCCAGTGATCGGCATGGGGAACGGGCCAATGGGGAATAAGCGCCTCAGCGACCGCTCCCCGGGCGGTACGGTTTTCGCGCAGTGCTTTCCAAGCAGTGCTTTTACAGGCGATGCTTTTCAGAACCTGGCGTAAGGGGCGGGTGTCATGGGGGCGATTCCCCGCCTATCCTGAAGGGGACCCCTGGTCGCTACCCCCCGCGACCGACGGATGAGGAGGACTCCCGTGCCGCTCTCGGAGCACGAGCAGCGAATGCTCGAGCAGATGGAGCGAGCGCTGTACGCCGAAGATCCCAAGTTCGCGACAGCGCTTGAGGGAAGCGGACTGCGTACGTACACCCGGCGACGGGTCTACCAGGCAGTCGCAGGCATCGTGGTGGGTATCGCGCTCCTCATGACCGGTGTGATCATCCCGAACGTACTCTGGGTCAGCGTGGTGGGCTTCCTCGTCATGCTGGGCTGTACGGTCCTCGTGGTCACCGGCTGGCGCAAGGCACCCAAGCCTGGCGAGCACCCCGTCTCCGGCAGTGCAGGCGGTGCGGCCCACGGCCGCAACCGGCAGCGTCGGTCGATGATGACCCGGATCGAGGAGCGGTGGCAGCGCCGCCGCGACGAGCAGGGGCACTAGCTCCACGCAGACACGGGTGAGGGGACGGCCGCCGCAGGGCGGCCGTCCCCTCACCGTTCCGCCCTCTCCCCGCTCCGCACTGTGCCCGGGCCTGATCGTGCGTCATGATGACCGGGTGAGTGTGCTCCCCCTGGTCTTCACCAGCGGCTGGGCCAGCGGGATCAACGCCTACGCCGTGGTCCTCCTGCTCGGCGTCTTCGGCGCGACCGGACTGACCGACGAGGTCCCCGCGTCCCTGCAACGCACCGACGTGCTGATCGTCGCCGCCGTGCTGTTCCTCTGCGAGGCCGTGGCCGACAAGATCCCGTACGTGGACACCGTCTGGGACACGGCGCACACCGTGATCCGGCCGGTCGCCGGCGGCGTGGTCGGCGCGCTGCTCGCCGGCCAGAGCGGCTCGCTCTCCGACATCACCGCCGGCGTCGTCGGCGGTTCCACCGCGCTCGCCAGCCATTTCGTCAAGGCCGGCACCCGGATGGCGGTCAACACCTCCCCCGAGCCCTTCAGCAATATCGTGCTGAGCACCGCCGAGGACCTCGGTGTGGCCGGCATCGTCACCTTCGCCGTGTTCCACCCCACGGCCGCCGCGATCATCGCGGCCGTCCTGCTGGCCACCGGTCTGGCCGTGCTGGTCTTCCTCTGGAGCAGGATCCGCCGCTTCCTGCGCCGCCGCGCCCAGCGCCGGGAGGAGAAGCGGCTGGCGGACGGCGGCCGGATCCCGGGACGGGCCGGGCCACCGCCCTGGTGACCGCCTCGATAAGGTCATCCGCATGGCACGAATTGCGGTGATCGGCGCCGGGATGGGCGCGATGGCCACGGCGGCCCGGCTGGCCGTGGCAGGGCATCAGGTGACGGTGTACGAGCGGAGCGCCGGCCACGGCGGCTCCCTGGGACGCCACGAACGGGAGGGCTTCGCCTTCGACACCGGTCCCGGCCTGCTGCACCTGCCCGCCGTCTACCGCGACCTGTTCGTCAAGACCGGCAAGCGCCCCCTGGAGGACTGCGCCGAGCTGGTCCAGCTCGACCCGGCACTACGGCACGTCCTCGCCGACGGGACGGAGCTCACCCTCCCCGGGGCCTCCCGCGGCGGGGCCGCCGCCGTCCTCGACCAGACCTTCGGCGCGGGCGCCGGGGAACGCTGGAACGGGGTGCTCGGCCGGGCCCGGGACGCCTGGAACGCCACCCGCCGCCCCCTGCTGGAGGAGCCCCTGCGGCCCGACTGGCAGGTCCTGGGCCGCGACCCCTACCCCGCCCTGCGCAGGAGCGGCCTGCTGCGCCGCCGCCCGCCGACCCTCGCCGAGGTGGCCGCGCGCGAGCTGGGCGGCGGGCTCGGGGAGCTGCTGACCGCCCGGGTGCAGGCGTACGGGATCGACCCCGCGACCGCGCCCGCCTCCGCGGCCGTGCTCCCGTACATGGAGCAGACCTTCGGCAGCTGGTACGTGCGCGGCGGGATGCGCGCGCTGGCCACCGCCGTGTACGAGCGCTGCCTGGAGCGGAAGGTGGCCTTCGTCTTCGGCGCGCCGGTACGGGAGGTCCTGGAGCGGGAGGGCCGCGCGGCGGGGCTGCTGCTGGCCGACGGCACGGAGGCGGCCGCCGACTTCGTGGTCTGCGGTGTCGACCCGAGGCCGCTGCGGGTGCCCCTGCCCTCCGGCGGGGTCCCGGCGGACGGACGGCAGGTGGCGAGCCGGTACACGCTGCTGCTCGCGCTGCGCGGCGCGCGCCCCGCGGACGCCGTCCACCGCACCCTGGTCCACTCCCCGGACACGCTGCTCACCGTCCTGCGCCCCGACGACCCCGCCACCCGCCCCGACGCGGACCACGAGGCCGTCACCCTGAGTGCGGTGTGCGGTGCGGCCGGCACGGACGAGGCCCCCGACCCGGAGGCGCTGCTCGCCCTCGCCGCCCGGGCCGTGCCGGGCCTGCGCGAGCGGCTGCTGTGGTGGGAGGCCCGTACGCCGGCCGATGTGGAGGCCGCCACCGGCGCCCTGGGCGGCGCGGTGCCGCCGCCGGCGCTGGCTGGGGCCGGGGGCCGGCTGCTCCGGCCCGCCAACACCACCGCCCTGCCCGGCCTGTTCCTGGCGGGCGGCTGGGCCCACCCGGGCGGCGGGCTCGCGCACGCCGGGATGACCGGGGCGCTGGTGGCCGGGCTGATCGTGGAGGGCGCGGGCTTCAAGGGCTCGCAGTGAGCGGCCCCCGCTGCTCCGCTCCGGCGGAGCAGCGGTGACGGGCCTCAGTAGCGGTACTGCTCGTACTCCCCGGTGCCCTGGTAGGGGTACTGCTGCGGCTGCTGCTGGGGGTACCCGCCCTGCTCCTCGCCCGGGTACGGCTGGGCCACGTCCCGCTGCTGCGGTACCCACACCCCTCCCGGCGGGGTGTCCATCGAGTAGGACTGCTGGCCGCCCGCGCTCGCGTAGGGGTCCGGCGTGTAGCCCGAGCCGTACGGGGTGTAGTCGTACGGCTGCGGCGGGATGACCGCGCCGCCGGTGCCGATGTACGGGTCGGAGTAGGCGGCGTAGACCTGCTGCTCCCCGCCTCCCGGGTAGCCGGAGTAGTCGTAGCCGCCCTGGGACTGCGGGTCGTAGGCCTGCGCGTCGAAGTAGGGGGCGTACTGGTGCGCGTCCGGCTCGGCCGCGCTGAACGCGGGGGTGAAGGCGGCTGCCTGCCCCGCGTCCGCGGTGGGGGCGAAGCTCTGTATCCCGTAGGAGCCGGTGTCCTCGGGCAGCGGCTCCGGGCTGTAGAACTCCTCGGTCGCGGCCTGGAACTGCGGCTGCGGGGAGCGGTCGGAGTCCTCGGAGTCCTCGTCGGCCTCCACGCCGGCCCCGTCCGGCCCCTCGGCCCCGTATTCCAGCGCGGTCACCTCCAGCGCGGGTTCCGGTCGCGGACCGCCCGCCCGGCGCCGCCGGGTCTGGCGTACGGGCTGACCGCCGCGGCGCAGCGCCCAGCCGGCCACGAAGCCCTTGCGGAACGACAGCGTGACCAGGGTCTGCCCCACGGCGAAGGCGGCCGCGCCCACGGCGATGACCAGCACCGAGGGCAGCACCACCCCGGCGACCACGCCGAGGAACCCGGCGAAGGCGAGCAGGCGCCAGCGCAGCCGGGCCTTGTACTGCATCAGGACCTCGGCAAGCAGCCACAGCGCGACGAAACCGAACGCGATGTAGAGGACCGTCATTCCCATGCGTGGCACCTCTCGGTACGGCCAACCGCCCAGGAAAGGGGGGCCGGCCGATCAGGCCCGCTGGTGCAGGCCCAGGTTCTCGTAGATTTCGAGAGTCGCCGTGGAATTGTTCAGCGTGATGAAGTGCAGCCCTGGGACACCCTCGGACAGCAGCCGCGCGCAGAACTCCGTGGCGAACTCGATCCCCATGGAGCGTACAGCGGCCGGATCGTCCTTGACGGCGAGCATGCGTTCTTTCACGGCCTGGGGGAAGACCGCGTTGCTGAGTTGGGGCAGCCGGTCGAGCTGCCTGATGTTCACAACAGGCATGACCTCGGGGATGATCGGGGTCTCGCAGCCTGCCTTTTCGACGCTGTCGCGCAGCCGCAGATAGTTCTCCGGATCGAAGAACATCTGGGTGATCGCATAGTCCGCCCCGGCGCGGCATTTGTCCACGAAGTGCCGGATGTCCGTGCTCCAGTCCTCCGAGCGCGGGTGCATGTCGGGGAAGGCCGCGACGCCGACGCAGAAGTCGCCGGACTCCTTGACCAGCCGGACCAGGTCGGCGGCGTAGTGGACGCCGTCGGGGTGCGCCACCCAGGGGCCCATGGGGTCGCCCGGCGGGTCTCCGCGCAGGGCCAGCATGTTGCGGATGCCCGCGTCCGCGAACTGTCCGATGACGTGGCGCAGCTCGGCCACCGAGTGGTCGACGGCGGTCAGGTGGGCGACGGGGGTCAGGGTGGTGTCCGCGGCGATCTGCTGGGTGGCCTTGACGGTGCCGCCGCGGGTGGAGCCGCCGGCCCCGTAGGTGACCGAGACGAAGCTCGGGGAGACCGCCTCGATGCGGCGCAGGGCGTTCCAGAGGTTGCGCTCGCCCTTCTCCGTCTTGGGAGCCCAGAACTCGAAGGAGTACGAGGGATCCCCGGACGCCAGAAGGTCACGGACCGTGCGTGCACGATCCGTCCAGGTGGAAGCGGTACCAAGGGCCATACGGGCAGGTTAGACGGGGGGTCGCGGACGCCGAAGCGGCGTCCGCAGTGTGGACACGTTTTTGGACACCCGCCGCCGGGGCCCTGCGTGTCAGACGCGCGCCCGGACCCGCTTGGCCAGCTCGGCCGCGGCGGCGCCCGGGTCGGAGGCCTCGGTCAGGGCGCGGACGACCACGACGCGGGTGGCTCCGGCGTCCAGGACCTCGTCCAGGTTGCCGGCGTCGATCCCGCCGATGGCGAACCAGGGCCGGTCCTGGGCGAGGGAGGCCGTGTACCGGACGAGCTCCAGGCCGGGGGCGTGGCGGCCGGGCTTGGTGGGGGTGGGCCAGCAGGGGCCGGTGCAGAAGTAGTCCACGCCGGGCTCCGCGACGGCGGCGTCGACCTCGGACTCGGCGTGGCAGGAGCGCCCGATGAGCACTCCCCCGCCGAGTATCGCGCGGGCGGCGGGCACCGGGATGTCGCCCTGGCCGAGGTGCAGTACGTCGGAGCCGATGGCGTGGGCGACGTCGGCGCGGTCGTTCACCGCGAGGAGCTTGCCGTGCCGGCGGGCGGCCTCGGCGAAGACCCGGAGGTGTTCGAGCTCCTCGCCCGCCTCCATGCCCTTGTCGCGGAGCTGGACGATGTCCACCCCGCCGGCCAGGACGGCGTCGAGGAACTCGGGGAGGTCCCCCTGCCGCTTGCGGGCGTCCGTGCACAAGTAGAGCCGGGCATCGGACAGCTGGGCGTTCGCGGACATGGGTACCCCCCGTGGTGGCGCGGTGTGCGGGCCGCCCGGCCCG
>NZ_JBEXRC010000057.1:0-44885 GCF_040612915.1 Streptomyces sp. NPDC006326
CCCCCTCGCCTGAGGGGTCGTGGCGCCGGGGGTCGCGGCGCCGGTTGCTGCGGTCGCGGAGCCGGCGGGTGTGCCGGCTGATCGCCGCGACGCGTTCCGCCAGGTCGCCGTGGGCCGGATGGAGGTCGTCCCGTGTGGCCGTCAGCGGGGCGACGAGGCGGGCCGGGTCGTGGTGGCCGAGCGCCTCGTTGAGGTCGCCGAGTCGCTGCTCGGCTCCCGCGGGCAGGTCGGTCAGCGCGGTGACCTGACCGGCCAGCTGCCGCAGGGCCGCCGCGTTCTCCCGGGCCCAGGCGGCCACCGAACGGTCGGCGGCCCGCCGGTCGCGTACGGCCTGCACCCGCTGTTCGCCGGTCGAGTCGGCGGGACCGGGACGCAGGCGCAGGTAGCGGCGTTCGGCGGCCTGCCGGCTGGCCACCCCGAGCGGCGCGGCGAGGTCGGCCCAGCTGGCCCCCGCGTCTCGGGCGGTCTCGATCAGCCCGGCCTCCCATCCGGCGAGCCGCTCGCGGACCTCGCGCAGCAGCAACAGCGAGGCGAGCGCCGGGTGCGGGCCGCCCTCGGCCCTGCCGGGCGTCGGCTCGGCCTCCTGGGCGGCGCGCACGGCTTGGTCGATGGCCTGCAGGGCGGAAGCGGCCGCCAGGAAGGAAGCCGGGCCGGATCCTGCTGCAGGCCCGGCCTCGGGCTCGGCCTGCGGATCCGTGGGGCGGTGGGCCGGGGGCATCTCGGTCTCCGTTCGCAGATGTCATCCTCCAGATGACGTCTTTCTTGTCATCGACTGGATGACATGTTACAACGGAGGCACGTTGAAGCGCATGGGCAGGTACTGCCTGAACCAACCGGAGGTGTTTCGCGAATGCTGATGCGCACCGACCCGTTCCGCGAGCTCGACCGGCTCACCCAGCAGCTGACGGGGTCACCCGGCACCTGGTCCAGGCCGGCGGCGATGCCGATGGACGCGTACCGCGAGGGCGAGGAGTATGTGATCGCCTTCGACCTGCCGGGGGTGGCGGCCGACGCCATCGACGTCAGCGTCGAACGGAACACGCTCACCGTGAAGGCGGAGCGCCGCCCGGCGGCCGGGGCCGACGACGTTGCCATGGAGTTCTCCGAGCGCCCGCTCGGTGTCTTCTCCCGCCAGATCACCCTCGCCGACACCCTCGACACCGAGAACATCCGCGCCGACTACGACGCAGGCGTCCTGACCCTGCGCATCCCGGTGTCCGAGCGTGCCAAGCCCCGGAGGATCGCCATCGGCACCGGCGCCGCACACAAGGAGATCAGCGGCTGAGCGCAGGCCGCCCCCCGTACCCCGTGCGACGGCACACCGCGCGCGGCGCGGCCGGGCCGACGGCCCCGTGGTCCGGCAGTCCCTTCGAGGAGAAAGGCATGCAGCACCCATGTTCCCCCCGCCTGAAACGCTCCAGCAGGCCCCGGACATGACGTACGAACAGATGCTGGAGACCGTGCGCTACGAGGGCGCCTACCCGACGCGTGAACGGGCCGCGGAGGCCGTCGGGAACGTCCTGGCGGCCCTGGGGCGCCAGATCACCGGGGATGAACGCGTCGACCTCGCGGCCCGGCTGCCGAGGGAGGCCGCCCTCGCCTTCACCGGCCAGATCCCCGACACCCGGCAGCTCACCGGCTGGGGCTTCGTGAAGGATCTCGCAGGCCGGACCGGCGCCACACCCGCGACCACCCGCTGGGAAACGGGGGCCGTCCTCACCGTGGTGGCCCGTCTCGCGGGGCCCGAACTCCTGGCCCGCATCCTGGGCCGGCTCCCCGACGGCTGGGCCCTCCTCTTCGGGCAGGCGGAGCTCGTCCGCCACCCTCAGGTCGCCGCTCAGGCGGCCGCCTAGGAGCTGGGCCGGCCCCCCGCTACCGGTGTCGGGCCAGGCTGTGCAGCAGGACCAGCAGGGCGAACGCCATCACCAGCAGGTGCAGCCAGGCCGGCCCGGGGGCGGGGGCCAGGGCCAGGGACGTGAGCAGATTCGAGGTCATGCCGCGCGCCTGCCCCCTTCCGCGGAAATGAAGCTCCGCGGGCGAGGGTGAAGAGCGTACGCGGGCGGCCGACGGGGCCTCAGGGCCGCGCAGGCCTGCCCGAGACCAGACGGGAGGACTCGAACTCCGCCCAGACCACCTTGCCCGGCGGCCGGGGGTCGGTGCCCCAACGGTCGGAGAGCCGCTCGATGATGTACAGACCATGGCCGCCGGGCAGGCCCCGCTGGGGCGAGGGGTGACGGCGCGGCAGGTCCGCCGTGCCGTCGAGCACTTCGATCCGCAGCGAGTCACCGGCGGTCAGGACGAGTTCGAGGCAGCCGTCCGCGTGCAGACCGGCATTGGTCAGCAGCTCGGAGACGACGAGCAGGGTGTCCTCGGCCGTCTCGTTCCCGTACCAGCCCCAGTCGCGCAGCGCCTGGCGGGTGAAATCACGGCCCTTGCCCACCTGGCCCCGCACACCGGCCAGCGCGAGGCGCCGCCGCTGGCCCGGCACGGGAGGTCCTGCACGCAGTGGATCGCCGGTATCCGGCCCGCTGGTCTTCACAGTGGTCTCTCACCCCCGGCGTTTCTGCGTCTTCGAGTGACCTGCGCACGCCCGTGACAGTGTAGGCGACCGGGGGTCTCATACGGTTGTCGTGCCGCGCTTCGCCGTTACGACGCGAGCATGCCGGCCCGGAGCCGGCCCAGCATCCGCGACAGCAGCCGCGAGACCTGCATCTGGGAGATGCCGAGTTCGGCGCCGATCTCCGCCTGCGTCATCTCCTGGCCGAACCGCATGCCGAGGATCAGCCGGTCCCGGGCGTCGAGTTGCTCCAGCAGGGGGGCGAGGGTGTGGAAGTCCTCGAACAGCTCCATCGCCGCGTCCGGTTCGCCGAGCTTGTCGCTGAGCGGACGCGTCGGCCGGCCGGATCCCGCGGCTTCCTCGGCCTCCGTGGCGGTGTCCAGGGAGCCGCTGGTGTAACCGTTGGCCGCGACCAGGCCGTCTATGACCTCGTCCTCGGACAGTTCGAGGTACCGCGCGACCTCCTTGACCGTCGGGGCGCGGCCCAGCGTGTCGGTGAGCGACTCCTGGGCCTTGGCGAGTTCGGAGCGCAGTTCCTGCAGGCGGCGGGGGACGTGGACGGCCCAGGTGGTGTCGCGGAAGTACCGCTTGATCTCGCCGGTGATGTAGGGGAGCGCGAGGGTGGAGAACTCCACCTCGCGCTCGGGGTCGTACCGGTCGATGGCCTTGATCAGGCCGATGGTGCCCACCTGGATGATGTCGTCCATGTCCAGCCCGCCGCCCGCGGCGCGGGCCCGGAAGCGGCGTGCGGCGAACTGCACGAGGGAGAGGTTCATCTCGATCAGGGTGTTGCGGGCGTACTGGTACTCGCGCGTGCCCTCCTCCAGCACCCGCAGCCTGCCGAAGAACTGCCGCGACAGTTCTCGGGCGTCGGCAGGCGCGATCTCCCGCGCGTTCGCCAACTGCGGCAGCTCCACGTCCTGCGCGGGCTCCCCTCCCACGGGCCGGGCCGATACCGGTACCTGCACATCGGTCGCGCGAACGGGGCTTGCAACTGCGGCCGTACGAAGCATGGTGGCCGTTCCCTCCCATTGACTGATGGCTGCCGGACCCGCTTGTGCCCAGAGCTGCCGCTCCCACACAAGGGCGTCGTGATCCACAGCGCGAACGGGCATACTCCCCAGTGGAGGCCGCACATGTGACGATCCGGGGAGGCAGCATGACCGGAGCAGAGGACGCGCATCAGGAAGGCGTGGTCCGCGACAGCTATCCGGCGGGTTCCGGCTGGGTGGTCGCGGCCCGCGGAGAACTGGACCAGGACACGCTGGCCCCGCTGGAGGCCGCCCTCTCCGCGGCCGCCGACCGGTACCGGCTGGTGGTGCTGGACGCCGCGGCCATCACCTTCGGCGACTCCTCGTTCCTCAACCTGCTCCTACGGCTGCACCGCCTCACCGCCCTGCGCATCGCCGCCCCCGGGGAGCAGTTGCGCCGGCTGTTCGCGCTCACCGGAGCCGATACGGTCCTCTCCCTGTACCCGAGCGTCCAGGACGCCCTGCACGTCTGATGTCCCGGTGCCCGCACGCCCGTCAGCCGGCGTGCGGGCCGGGTTGACCCCCGGGGCGGAAGCAGGCGGTCACCGCCTTGCCGCCGTGACACGCGTGCACGTCCATGGAATCCGCCAGGACGTCGACGATGCCCAGCCCCCGGCCGGACCCGGCGCCCGGGTCGGCATCGGCCTTCCGCGGACGCGGCAGGCGCGGGTCGGCGTCGGCCACGCTCACGTGCAGGCAGGTACCGTCCCAGGTCAGCACCAGATGGGCGGTGGTGGCCGCGTGCAGATGGGCGTTGGTGACCAGCTCCGAGACACTGACCAGGACCGCATGGGCGGTGTCCGAGGCCTCGCCGTTCCATGGCAGGGAGGCCAGATGGTCGGCGGTCCACTGCCGGGCCGCTCTCACGCCCTCGGAAACCGGAAACGAACGGGCCCAGCCCACTGCCTTGACCGCCAATGTCCTCACCTCACCTCGGCCGTAGTGCCGTTGACCACCGGCTCGCTTACCCCGCCTGCGGCGGCCCACCCTCGGACTCCCCGGGAAGGTGACGGGGAGCGGACCGCGGTTTCTCCCGTGGGGAACCGGGCAGGCGCCACCCCATGGACCAGTCGAAGGCCCCCGTACTCGAAGCCCTGGCGGATTACCACGCGCAGGGCCAGACACCGTTCACCCCGCCCGGACACAAACAGGCCCGCGGAGCCGACCCCCGCGTACGGGCCGTCCTCGGTGACGCCGTCTACCACTCGGACGTCCTGGCCACCAGCGGCCTGGACGACCGGACTTCCTCCCACGGCATCGTCCGTGAGGCCGAGGAGCTGATGGCGGACGCCGTGGGCGCCGACCACGCCTTCTTCTCCACCTGCGGCAGCTCCCTGTCCGTGAAGGCGGCCATGCTCTCGGTGGCGGGGCCGCACGAGAAGCTGATCGTCGGCCGCGACGCCCACAAGAGCGTCGTCGCCGGGCTCATCCTGTCCGGCATCGAGCCCGTCTGGGTCGACCCGGAGTGGGACCCCCGGCTCCACCTCGCCCACCCGCCGTCCCCCGAGGCGTTCGAGGCCGCCTTCGAAGCCGAGCCCGAGGCCCGCGGGGCGCTGGTGACCAGCCCCACCCCGTACGGGACCTGCTCGGACCTCGCCGCCATCGCCGAGGTGTGCCACCGCCGTGGGGCGCCGCTGATCGTGGACGAGGCCTGGGGAGCGCACCTGCCCTTCCATCCGGGGCTGCCGACCTGGGCGATGGACGCGGGCGCCGACGTGTGCGTGACCTCCGTGCACAAGATGGGATCCGGGCTCGAACAGGGCTCGGTGTTCCACCTCCAGGGCGATCTGGTGAAGCCGGAGGTGCTCAGGAGCCGCGCCGACCTGCTCGGCACCACCAGCCCCTCCGTACTGATCTACGCCGGCCTCGACGGCTGGCGGCGGCAGATGGCCGAGCACGGCCGCACCCTGTACGACGACGCCCTGGCACTCGCCCGCACCGTCCGCGCACGCATCGAAGCGCTCGACGGCCTGCACGTCCACGACCGGGACGACTTCTGCGGACCCGGCCGCGCCGGCGACATGGACCCCCTCCAGGTCATCGTCGACATCACCGGCCTCGGCACCACCGGCTACCGCGCCGCCGACTGGCTGCGCGAGCGGCACCGGATCAACCTCCACGTCTCCGACCACCGCCGCATCAGCGCGCAGCTGACCCACGCCGACGACAAGGACACCGCGGACACCCTGCTCACCGCACTGCGGGACCTCGTGGCACACCGCGACGAGCTCCGCACGGAGCAGCGGGTGAGCATCCCGCCGCCGTCGCGGCTGCGGCTGGAGCAGGGCCGGCTGCCGCGGGACGCGTTCTTCGGGCGCACCGAACAGGTCCCGTGGGAGAAGGCGGACGGCCGGATCGCCGCCGAGATGCTGACCCCGTACCCGCCGGGCATTCCGGCGGCCCTGCCGGGCGAGCGCCTCACCACCGACGTGCTGACGTACCTGCGCACCGGAGTGGACGCCGGCATGGTCGTCCCCGATGCCGTGGACACCGAGGTCAGGAGCGTGCGGGTGCTGCGCGATGAGTGACGCCCGCCGTCAGGGCTGCCCGGAGGCCAGGCAGCCCGGACGTCAGCGCTTCTCGGGCGTCAGGGCTTCTCGGGCCACTGCCACTCCTCCCCGTTGATGTCGGGCCGGTCCAGGGGACGCAGCGCGGGACCCTGCAGCACCTCGCCGTCGATCCCGAAGCGCGACCCGTGGCAGGGGCACTCCCAGGTGCGTTCCGCATCGTTGAAGGAGACGAGGCACCCCAGGTGCGTGCAGGTGGCGGACACCGCGTGCAGCCGGCCTTCGTCGTCGCGGTGGACCGCGCACGGACGCCCCCGCACGTCGACGACGGCCGCCCGGCCCGGCGGCAGCCCGTCCGCCTCCGAGAGGGCGCCCGCAGACAGCGCCGCGAGCCGGTCTCCCACGAAGTGCTTCCCGACCTGCCACTGGGTCTTGGCGAAGGAGGGTGCCGCCCGCGCAACGGAGGCCATCCGGCGCGGGTCGTACAGTTCCGCCCAGTCCGGCGGCTGACCGTCGACGAGGGCCCGCAGCAGCTGCCCGGCCAGGACACCGCCGCTCATGCCCCAGCCGCCGAAACCCGTCGCCACGTAGACGTGGGTGCTGCCGGGGTGGAAGAGACCGATGAGCGGCACCGTGTCCACCGCGGCGTTGTCCTGGGCCGCCCAGCGGTGCGTGACGGGGACGCCGGGGAAGCGCTCCCGCATCCAGCCCGTCAGACGCCGGTAGCGGTCCTCGACCCCTCCGTCACCGGGAGTGAACACCTCCCCGGTCACGATCAGCAGCCGGCGGCCGTCGCCGTACGGGGCGGTGCGCACGGAGCGTTTGCCGTCCTCCCGGGTGATGTACATGCCGTCCGGGTCGCGGTCGGCCGGAATCGGCCCGGCCACCACCAGGTCCCGGTGCGGGGTCAGCCTCGTGAACATCAGGGCCCGGTCGAACACGGGGTAGTGCGTGGCGACGATGACGTCCCGGGCCACCATGGTCACCCCCGCGTCGGTGGTGACCCGGCAGGGCTCGCCCTCCGCCAGGTCGACGACGCGGGTGTGCTCGTAGATCTCGCCGCCCTGCGCGATCACGTCCTCGGCCAGCGCCCGCAGGTACTTGCGGGGATGGAACTGGGCCTGGCCGAGGACGCGTACGGCGCCCGCCACCCGGAAGGGCAGGCCCGTGTCGGTGACGAAGTCGGCCTCCAGCCCGGCGGCCCGGGCGGCCTCCGCCTCGGCGCGCAGCTCCTCCACCCCGTCCGGTTCCTCGCAGTACGTGTACGCCGAACGGCTCTCCAGCTCGCAGTCCACGCCCAGGGTGTCGGCCACCTCGCGGACCCGCCGCAGGGCCGCGCTCTGGGAGCGGGCGTAGTCCCGCGCGGCCTCCGGCCCGGCGCTGCGCCCCAGCTCCGCGTAGACGGTCGTGTGCAGCGCGGTCAGCTTCCCGGTGGTGTGGCCCGTGACCCCCGCGGCGATCCGTCCCGCCTCCAGCACCGTCACATGACGGCCCGACCGCGCCAGCTCCCACGCGGCGCTCAGCCCGGCGATGCCGCCGCCGATCACGACGACGTCCGCGGAGGCCGGGTTGGTCAGCGGCGGATGCGCCGGCACCTGAACGGTCTGCATCCAGTGGGAGGGAGCGAAGTCGGTGGTGTGGTTCATGCCGGGCGTCTGCCCTCGATCGCGGCGGCGATGCGGTGGCCCGCATCCGCTCACTCCACGACGAGGTCCGCACGCGTGCGCCCCGGCGCGACCAGGCGCGCGTTCGCCTCGTCCGAACGCGCCACCCAGCGTCGCGCGTACGCCTCCTCCTTGCCGTGGCGCACATGGCGCTCGACCAGCCGCCGCACCCGCAGCCCGTCCTCCGGGGCCAGGAACCACGCCTCGTCGAGCAGCGCCCTGACCCGTGCCCACGGCCCCGCGTCGTGCAGCAGGTAGTTCCCTTCGGTGATCACCAGGGGGACGGACGGATCGACCCGGATGCTCCCGGCGACCGGCTCCTCCAGCGAGCGGTCGAAGGCAGGCGCGTAGACCGCCTCGGCGCCGCCGTCGGAGTCGCCCGACGCGCGCAGCCGGCCCAGGAGCGCCGTGTACCCGGCGGCGTCGAAGGTGTCCGGCGCGCCCTTCCGGTCGGCCCGGCCCAGGCGTGCCAACTCGGCCTGGGCGAGGTGGAACCCGTCCATCGGCACCACCACGGCCAGCTCCGGGCCCAGCCCGTCCGCCAGCTGAGCGGCCAGCGTGGACTTGCCCGCGCCCGGCGCCCCCGCGATCCCCAGGATCCGCCGGCCGCCCGCCGCCGCCAGGCGGCGGGCCCGTCCTTCCAGCTCCGCCCTGTCCATCCGCCCATCCTGCACCCCGGCGCCGCCCGCCAGACGGGACTTCGACGACACGACTTACGTTCCGTCGGCGGAAAAGTGCTGGTAGTCCGGGGGGTGCCAGAGGCCTCCCCACTCCCATCCCACGTCCTCGAAGGCCCGGGTGACGGCGTCGCCCGGGCGGACCATGCCCGGCTCCGCGCGGTCGCGGCGCAGATACGGCTCGCCCTCGGCGGGGTGCGCGGTGCCGTGGCGGTCCACGTAGGGGTTCTCGACGGGGTTGATGTCGACGGCCATGCCGTACGCATGCCGCGAGAGGCGCCGGGGGTCGCCGGTCACCTGGCGGCAGTTGAAGGCGGAGGTGTTGTCGTCGGCCATCGACCTCCGGTCGTCGCCGCCGTACTCCGCCGTCGGCCGCATACGGCGGATCGGAAAACCGGCCTCGAAGGCCTTGCCGAACACGTGGAGGAGGGGCCCGACCGCGTCCTCGTGCACGAGGATCTCGCCCCGGTGGAGCGTGCCGTCGAAGCCCCAGTGGTTCATCCGGATCAACCGCAGCCGGTCGGGTGCGACCGGGCAGCCGGGCCGGTACGTGGTCGCGAGCGCGGCGGCCGGGGCGGCCGTCACCTCCGCCGCCAGCTCCGGCCGCGGCAACCGGGGCGGCAGCCCCGCCGGGGCCGGAGCCGTGCAGGACAGCGCGGTCGTGCACCACACGCCGACCGCAGTCACCGCGGCCTGGGCGAGGCGGCGCCGCGCCCCCCGGTGCACGGCCCGGACACGGCCGCCCGGGTCCGCCGTGCGGACCGGGCGGCCGGCCGGACGCGGAGCCGGACGCATCAATCGCCGGCCGGCGTGCCGCGCTTCCCGGGCCCTTCGTGCTGCCGCGTTTCGTCGGACTGCTTGTCGGCTGCCGTGTCCGACGAAGACTCGCGCTCCCTGCGGCGCCGGTCCATGATGGACGGCTTCACATGGGGCCTGCGGCGTTCGCTGTCTCCCTCGTCGTGCAGTGGCGCTCCACCGGCGCCGCCCTGGTCCTCCATCGCGGACTCCTCTCCGGATCCCCCCGTCCCTGCCCCCTGAACCTGTCGGCTGGCGGCTGCCCGGCCGCCGACCGGGCAAACCTGCGGCGCCTGGAGGTCGCCCGGGTGGCCTAAAAGCGGCCTGCGGGCCGCCGCCGCGCCGGGTGGGCGAGGTCCGGTGCCGGGCCCCGCCCCGACCGCAGGCCGCTCGCGGCGGCGAACGCCGCCACGGCGAGCGATCCGGCGGTGAGAGCGGCACGGTGGCGGCTCGCCCACCACTGGAGGCTGCGCCCGTGTGCCCCGGCGTCGAAACGCCCGTGCGCGCCGCGGTCGCGGCGTGCGTCGGCCGGTGCCCAGAGGTTCGACGGCTCACCGGCACGGGCCGGCTCGTCGGTCTGCTGGGAGTCGAATCCCGTCCTGGCGAGGTACCGGTCGAGGAGCCCGGGCGCGACCGCGTTGGCGAGCAGCGTCAGGGCCGTGCTGCCGCCCACCCGGTACTCACGCCGGCCGGGGTGGTCGGCCGCGTACACCACCGCACGGGCGGCGAGCTCGGGCTGGTAGACCGGCGGCACGGGCCGGGCCCGCCTCGGCAGCCGGGAGAGCACCCAGTCGAACTGCGGGGTGTTCACGGCCGGCAGCTGGACCATCGTCGTGCGGACCCGGGTGTGCGAGGCGAGCAGCTCGCACCGCAGCGCCTCGTGCCAGCCCTGGAGGGCGTGCTTGGCGCCGCTGTAGGCGCTCTGCAGCGGGATGCCGCGGTAGGCGATGGCCGAGCCCACGTGGACGAGGGTGCCGTGGTCGCGGGGCAGCATGTGCCGCAGGGCCGCACGGGTGGCGTAGACGTACCCCAGGTACGTGACCTCGGTGACCCGCCGGAACTCCTGCGGGTCGATCTCGGTGAACGGGGCGAACACGGAGGTGAACGCGTCGTTGACCCAGACGTCGATCGGCCCCGCCTCGTCCTCGGCCCGCTGCGCGGCGTCCTCGACGGCCTCGGGGTCGGCGACGTCCGCCTCGATCGCGAGGGCGGTCGCGCCCAGCGCCTCGACGTCACGCACGGCACCTTCGAGACCGGCCCGGCCCCGGGCGATCAGCACCAGCCGGTCGCCGCGGGCGGCGAACGCCCGGGCCACCGCGCGCCCCACGCCCGCGCTGGCTCCGGTGACGACCACGACCTTCGGGCGGCCCCTGTGCACTGTCCTGATCCCTTCGGGTGTCCGGCCCGGTGTCCCGGTACGGCCCCGGCGGGACCGCAACCGGCCCGTACCCGCCCGATGCCCGCGCATTCCCCGTCGGTCAGGGGCGGCACACGGCCGTCGGGGACCCGCGGCCCGGGCCCTCGGCGCGCACGCCGCCCGTCTGGTGGAACCAGTAGTCGCCGGCCGCGACGTAGCGGCCCGGCTCCGTGCGCCTGCGCTCACGGGGCGGGGCGTCGGCGGCCGAGGCCGCGGCGAAATCGGTGCGGAGAGTGCGCGGCGTGCCGTCGGGCATGGACAACTCCTCGGTGAGATCAGGGGTACGGGCTTCAATCCCCGCCAGTTCATCCTTGGGCCAGACCCGCCGCGCCGCATCCCGAAACCGCGACGACGCACCGCCTTCACCCGTGCGTGTCCGCGCCCGGCGCCGACACCGGTGTCGGCGCCGGACCTGTTTCCGGCTTGATCACCGCGCTTCGCCGGCGGGCCGACCGGCCCCGCCCGCCCCCTGAGTTCGGGTCCGGGGGGTCCGGGTCCCGGGGGCGCTGCCGGACGGGCGCGTGTCGAGCTCCGTCGTCTCCTCCCTGAGCTCCTGGAGTATCTGCTTGGCCCGCTCCTTGAGCTTCTCGGCCTTGTCCTTCGGTGCTTCCCTCTTCGTCATGCCTGCCCTTCCTCGCTCCGTGCGGTTCTGCCGTGCCCGTGGCCGAGCCGTGCCCGGCCGTGTCCGAGGGGTGCCCGGGCCGTGCCCCGGGCCCTGTCGTGCTCAGGCGACCTCGGCCCAGTTCAGCGTCCGTTCGACGGCCTTCTTCCAGCCCGCGTACCCCTCCGCACGCTGCTCCTCGGTCCACTTGGGCTCCCAGCGCTTGGATTCCTGCCAGTGCGTGCGCAGTTCGTCGCTGTCCCGCCAGAAGCCGGTGGCCAGCCCCGCCGCGTACGCGGCGCCCAGGGCGGTGGTCTCGGCCACCACCGGGCGGCTGACCGGGACGCCGAGGACATCGGCCTGGATCTGCATGCACAGGTCGTTCGCCGTCACACCGCCGTCGACCTTGAGGACGTCGAGGTGGACGCCGGAGTCCTGTTCCATGGCCTCCACGACGTCGCGGCTCTGGTAGCAGATGGCCTCCAGAGTGGCGCGCGCCAGATGCCCGTTGGTGTTGTAGCGGGCGAGGCCGACGATCGCGCCGCGGGCGTCGGAGCGCCAGTACGGGGCGAACAGGCCCGAGAAGGCGGGGACGAAGTACATCCCGCCGTTGTCCTCGACGGTGCGGGCCAGCCGTTCGCTCTCCGCCGCGTCACCGATGACCTTCATCTGGTCGCGCAGCCACTGGACGGCGGAGCCGGTGACCGCGATGGAGCCCTCCAGGGCGTAGATCGCCGGGCTGTCGCCGAACTGGTAGGCGACGGTGGTCAGCAGGCCGTGCTGCGAGCGGACCAGCTCGGTCCCGGTGTTCAGCACCAGGAAGTTGCCGGTGCCGTACGTGTTCTTCGCCTCCCCGGGCGCGTAGCAGACCTGTCCGACGGTCGCCGCCTGCTGGTCGCCCAGCACCCCGGTGACCGGGATCGCGCTCCGCAGCGGCCGGGACGTACGGGTCGCCCCGAAGGCCTCGGGGTGCGAGGACGGCCGGATGGCGGGCAGCATCGCCCGCGGAACGCCGAAGAAGCCCAGCAGCTCGTCGTCCCAGTCGAGGGTCTCCAGGTTCATCAGCATCGTGCGGCTGGCGTTGGTGACGTCCGTGGCGTGGACCCCGCCGTCCGGGCCGCCGGTCAGGTTCCACAGCACCCAGCAGTCCGTGTTGCCGAACAGGGCGTTCCCGGCCTCCGCCGCCTCGCGGACCCCGTCGACGTTCTCCAGGATCCACTGGATCTTCCCGCCGGAGAAGTACGTGGCGGGCGGCAGGCCGGCCTTGCGGCGGATGACGTCGCCCTGCCCCGAGCGGTCCAGCGCCGCGGCGATGGAGTCGGTACGGGTGTCCTGCCAGACGATCGCGTTGTAGTACGGGCGCCCGTTGCGGGGGTCCCACACGACGGTCGTCTCGCGCTGGTTGGTGATGCCGATCGCCGCCAGGTCCTCGGCCTCCAGGTTCCCGTGCCGGAGGGCGTTCTGGATCACCGAGTTGGTGCGTTCCCAGATCTCCACCGGGTCGTGCTCCACCCATCCGGAGCGCGGGAGTATCTGCTCGTGCTCCAGCTGGTGCTTGGCCACCTCGTTGCCGGAGTGGTCGAAGATCATGAAACGGGTGCTGGTGGTTCCCTGGTCCACCGCGCCGATGAAGTCCGCCATGGCGGTTCCCGCCTCTCCTGTGGGATGGGCTGCTGGGACGGGCTGCGCGGGCGCCACGCAGCGCCGGGGATGCTGTGGGCCGGTGCCGGGTCAGGCCTCTTCCCCTTCGGGGGTCGGCACGCGTCCGGGCGGTTCCGGCTCTGCCGTCGGCAGGTACCTGCCGACGAAGAACTTGTACACGGCTGCGCCGACCAGGGCCCCGACCAGGGGACCGACGATCGGCACCCAGAAGTAGAAGTGGCCGTACTGATCTCGCCATGCACCGCCGTACCCCGTGATGAAGCTGGCCAGACGGGGCCCGAAGTCACGGGCCGGGTTGATCGCGTAGCCGGCGTCGGTGCCCCAGGCCATACCGATCGCCACGACGATCAGGCCGATGATGAACGGGGCCAGGTTGGCGCCGGGAGGCGTGTTGAACAGGTCCGTGACGGCCAGGATCAGCAGCATGAGGATCGCCGTCCCGATGACCTGGTCGCGCAGGGCGCCCCACTCGGTGACCGGGAGGTTCGGATTGCCGTTGGCCGGCAGGGTGGAGAACACGCCCTGCGACTTGATGGTGTGCGTGGGGTCGAACTTGGCCAGCGCCTCGCTGTAGTTCCAGCGCACCAGCAGGGCCGCGACGAAGGCGCCCGCCGTCTGGGCGAGGGCGTACGGGGCCACCCGGCTCCACGGGAATCCCTTGAACGCCGCGAGTGCCAGGGTCACGGCCGGATTGAGGTGGGCGCCGCTGAGCCGTGCGGCGACGTAGACGCCCAGGGTGACGCCCAGGCCCCACGCCCACGCGATGCTGTCGTGGTTCCCGAGGCCGCCCGGCGGGGTGGTGAGTCCCCCGCCCGCGACCACCTGCGCCACCACGCCCACGCCGAAGAGGATGAGGATCATCGTGCCTGCGAATTCGGCCGAAAGCTCTCCGATCAGGCCGGACTTTTTGAGCCGCTCAGCCATGGGGGCCCCGCTTTCCGCCGGCCAAAGCCGGCTGTCAAGCCGCGATATTGGGCGGAGAAATATTTCTTTGTGGACTTCGCGAGGTGAGGCTCCGTGCATGCGCACACGCACGCGGTTCGCGTATTCACCGGTGCACGGACCCGTGAATGCCGCGAAGTGGGCCGCCGGCTGCCGGGCCGTCCTTCCGCGAACCGGCGGGGGTGTGCCGGGGTGCCGCGGCCCGGCGTGGGGCCTGCCTCTGCTCCAGCGTACGTGCGATGGAGGTACCTCACCTGCCCGCGGCATGACGGGCCGCGCGGGGGTATAAGCACCGCGTGGGAGGTCCCTCGGTGAACGACGGTAGGCACGGCGAGGCGCAGCAGCAGCTGCTCCGGGGGCTCAGCGTGGACGCGAGCCGCCCCGAGCAGCCCGTGCTGCTGGACGCCGAGGGCGCGGCGATCCAGACGTGGCGCGAGAACTATCCGTACGACCGCAAGGTGCGCCGCGCGGAATACGAGCGGGCCAAGCGCATTCTGCAGATCGAGATGCTCAAGCTCCAGCGGTGGGTGAAGGAATCCGGGGCCCGCGTGGCCGTCCTGTGCGAGGGCCGGGACGCGGCCGGAAAGGGCGGCACCATCCAGCGGTTCACCGAGCGCCTCAACCCCCGCGGGGCGCGCATCGTCGCCCTGGACAAGCCCACGGAACGAGAAGCCGGGCAGTGGTATTTCCAGCGGTACACGGCCCACCTTCCCTCACCCGGGGAAATCGTCTTCTTCGACCGGTCCTGGTACAACCGGGCCGGGGTGGAGCGGGTGATGGGATTCTGTACCGAGGAGCAGTACCAGCTGTTCCTGCGCCAGTGCCCCCTCTTCGAACGCATGCTCGTCGAGGACGGGATCCACCTGATCAAGTTCTGGTTCTCCGTCTCCCGCTCCGAGCAGCGCACCCGTTTCGCCATCCGCCAGGTGGACCCCGTACGGCAGTGGAAGCTGTCCACCACCGACCTGGCCTCCCTCGACCGGTGGGACGACTACACGACCGCCAAGGTGGACATGTTCCGGGCCACCGACACCGCCCACGCCCCGTGGACGGTGGTCAAGAGCAACGACAAGCGCCGGGCCCGGCTGGAGGCCATGCGCAGCCTGCTGTGGCGGCTCGACTACGCCAGGAAGGACCCGGCGGCGGTGGGGGAGCCGGATCCGCTGATCGTGGGCGCCGCCGACACCCTGCTGGAGGCCGGGGAGGAGACGACCTCCCTCTCCCCGACCCCCTTGGCCCCCATCCCGAGGCACAGCTTCCGCGGGCCCTGAGGGGCCGCGGGCCTCAGCGGGCCGACGTGGCGGCCGGCTGCGGGGACGGCAGCGGGAAGTTCAGCCGCATCACGGCGTCGAAGGCGGAGTCCGGCAGGACCCGCCGGGCCAGCATGGTGGCGCGGGCCATCACCCCGATCGCGTACCGCGCCCGCGGCCGGCGCACGGTCGCCGCCCGGACGATCACCTTCGTGGCCGCCCCGGCCGGAACGGCCCCGTTGCGGCGGCGGAAGGTGCGCCGGGCGTACATGTCCGCCAGCTCGGCGCGGAAGCGGCCGTACGGGTCGGCGGGGTCGGCCTCCGCGCCCATGGTGGAGACGGCGGTGGAGCCGAACTCCGTGATGGTGGGCCCGGGCTGGACCACGGTGACCTCGATGCCGAAGGGGGCCACCTCCAGGCGCAGGGAGTCGCTGATCGCCTCGACCGCGTGCTTGCTCGCGTGGTAGAAGGCTCCGCCGGGCGGGGAGAAGCGGCCCCCCATCGAGGAGATGTTGACGATCCTGCCGCGCCCCGCCCGCCGCATGCCCGGCAGCACCAGCTGGGTCATCCGGACGAGCCCGAAGACGTTCGTCTCGAACTGGTCGCGGATCTCCCGGGCGGTGGCGGCCTCGACCGGTACGTGCAGTCCGTACGCGGCGTTGTTGACCAGGACGTCCACGCTGCCGTGCGCCTCCTCGACGTGCCGTACGGCAGCGGCCATCGAGGCCTCGTCGGTCACGTCCAGGGCGAGCGTCGTGATGCCCTCGGCGGCCAGCGCGGCCAGTGCCTCGGGCCGCCGGGCGGTGGCGTACACGCGGTGGCCGAGCCGGTGCAGGGCGAGCGCCGTGCTCCTGCCCATGCCCGACGAGCAGCCGGTGATCAGAACGGACTTCGGGGAGGTCATGCGGGGGCCTTTCGACTCAGGAGGTCCCAGACGGCGTCCTGCGCCCGGGTGAGGGCCTGCGGGGTGAGCCGGGACAGTCCGTCGGGGCGCTGCTGCCGCAGCAGCCCCGTGAACGCCCCGACGGCGAGCGCGATCAGGTGCTGGGCGTCTCCGTCCCGGATGGCACCGGCACGCTGGCCGCGCTCGATGAAATCGCTGCCGACACGGTCGATCTCGGCGGCGAGCTCACGGCTCTCCGGGGCGAGGAAGGTGTCGTGCTGCTGGTGCTCCAGGAAGACGAACGCGTCCAGGTGGGCCGAGGCGTAGCGGGTGAGGCCGGTCCAGAAGCGGTCGAACTCCTCACGGGTGGAGGTGGCCGGACCGCCCTCGGCGAGGGCCCCGGCCATCTCGGCGAGCAAGGCCCCCTTGGCGTACTGGAAGGCGGCGTTCCCCAGTGCTTCCTTGCTCGGGAAGTACCGGTAGATGCTTCCCACCCCGACCCCGGCGCGCTGGGCCACGGCGGGCATCTGGGTGCCCTCGTAGGTCCGCTCGGCGAAGAGGGTGATGGCCGCGTCGAGGAGCAACTGGGCGAGGTCCGGCTTGCGCGATGTCACGGAATGAATATTCATTCCGCTAGCTGGCCACTGTCAAGCCCGAAGGGGAGGCGGTTGTGCGGGGGAGGGGCGGGCGGCCGGGGCGGGCTGGTTCAGGCGGAGCGCGCGCGGGCCCGCACCGGCGCGACGGAAACGCGACGGCAGGCCGCACCGGCGCACGTCACCGGGCGTGGAGCGCCGCCTCGCAGGCGTGGCACCGGCGGTCCTCGGAGGCCGGCGGGTACCACGGCTCGCCCGGTCCGCCGGGACTGTAGTGGGCGTGTTCCATGGGGTCGGTGTCCAGTCCGCAGAGGGTGCGGGGGAGCGGGTCCTGCGGTACGTCGGGGTCGGCCCCCGCGGCGTGCACCGCGACCACCACGGGCTCGACGCCGTCCGGGCCGAGGGCCCGGTCCGCCGCCAGCTCGAACAGGACGACGATCGATGCCATACCCGCCGGTCCCGGTCCGGTCCGCGCCCTAGGAACCGTCACCCTGCTGGATGACCGAGAGGATGTTGCCCGCGGGGTCCTTGAACCACGCGATGGCGGGCCCCGGCGGATTCTCCCGGGCGATGCCCTTGGCGTCCTGCCCGAACCCCTCGTACCGCTCGAAGGCCACACCCCGGGCGGACAGGTCGTCGACGACCCGGTCGATGTCGTCCACCGGGAAGTTCAGCACCGTGAACGTCGCGGGCGCGTGGTTGTCCTTCGGGTAGAGCAGCACGTCGGAGTCCCCGCCCAAGTGCAGGAACAGCATGCCGTTCTCCTCGGAGACCCGCAGCCCCAGCGTGTCGGCGTAGAACTGCTTCACGCCCTCGACGCTGTCGACCGAGTACCCGCTGAATGCCCTGCTGTCTCCCAGCATGGTGGATGCCCTCCGTTCCCCCGGGAATCGACCGGCACGCGCCCCCGCGCCCCATTCTCCCTCCGATCCGCCCCCGTCACCCGTTCACTGCGCTTCCAAGTCGTCGCGGCGGACCTCGATGCGGTCGGAGGCGAGATCGACCGCCACCCGGTCCTCCATGCCCAGGGCCTGCAGGAACTTGTACGGGAGCTGCACGCGCCCGGTGCGGTCGAGCATCACGTACTCGCGCTCGCTCACCGACTCCGCCCCGTGCTCGTCGGTGACCGTGCGCCGCAGCACCTCGCTGCTGGTGCGGCCGTCGCGGATCGCGACCGTACGGCGGACCTCGCCCGCCACGAGCGGGTCGTGGGTCACGATCACCACGGTCGTGCCGAGTTCCCGGTTCACGGTCCGGAAGGCCTCGAAGATCGCGGCTCCGGTCTCCGAGTCCAGTTCCCCGGTCGGCTCGTCCGCCAGCAGCACCGCGGGGTCGTTGGCCAGGGCCACCGCGATGGCGACCCGCTGCTGCTGGCCGCCGGACAGCTCCGCCGGGCGGCGGTCCGCCAGCCCGCCGAGCTCCAGGAAGTCGAGGAGCTCGGCGACCCGGGCGGCGCGCCGCGCGGCCGCGCCCCGCCCTCCGCTCCGCAACTGCATGGGCAGGGCCACGTTCTGAGCCGTGGTCAGGAAGGGCAGCAGGTTGCGGGCCGTCTGCTGCCAGACGAAGCCCACGGTCTCGCGGCGGTAGCGCAGCCGGTCCCGCCCCGACATCTCCAGCAGGTCGCAGCCGCCCACCACGGCCTTCCCGGCGGTCGGCACGTCCAGGCCGGCCAGGATGTTCAGCAGCGTGGACTTGCCGCTGCCGGACGCGCCGACCAGCGCGATCAGGTCCCCCTGCGCGACGGTCAGTTCCAGCCCCTGCAGGGCCTGCACCTCGACGCCGGTCGTGGTGAAGATCCGGACCAGGCGGTCGCAGACGATGGCGTGGCCCGCGTCGCGGCCCGGCGGCCCGGCTGTGGCCGGCGCCGTGCGGCGCAGCTCCTCGTACGTGGGCGCTTCGCTCTTCAACGCTGGTCTCCCGCTCTCAACTCGGTGGTGATCTGACGACGGCCGGACGTCACGGCCTCGGCGCACACGGCCAGGGCCACGAGCGCGGCCAGGCCCAGCGCCTGCCCGAGCACCGGCCGCACCGCCACCCGCAGACCGGTCGGAACCGCGGCGCCCACCAGGGTGCTCAGGTCCACCGCCGGAGCGAGCAGGGCGACGGCCGCGGCCGCGAGCAGTCCGCCGCCGAGGGCCGCGGCGACCGCCTGGGGCAGCGCCTCGGCCAGCACCAGCGCCAGGCCCTGCCGACGGCGCAGGCCCATCGTGCGGAGCCGGGCCAGCAGCGCCGCGCGGTCGGGCGCCGCCCGGACCAGGGTGAGGAGCACGCACAGCACCGCGAACCCCGCGGAGCCCGCGAGGGACGCCCGGAACAGCCGGGCCGCAGAGCGCTGCAAGGGGTCGCCCGCCAGCTCCGCGTACACCCCCGTGCTGGTGCGTACGCGGTACGAGTCGAGGACCGCCGCCGGGACGTGGGCGCGTACCACCTCGTGCAGCCGGTCGTCGTCCACCGCGCCGACCGCGAACCAGTGCGTGGGCCGGGAGGCCTTCGGGTACTGGGCGGTGGCCGCCGCGGCGGGCAGGACGACGAAGGCCCTGCCCTCCGGGAGGGCGGGGGTTCCGTCGACCACGGCAACGGCCTTCGCCCGCAGCTCCTCGCCGTCCGCGAACCGCACCCGGTGGACGCCTCCGGTGGCCCGCTTGAGCAGGTCCCGGCTGAACAGGGCCGGCACGGCCTCGGGCGAACCCCCGTCGAGCAGCGCGGGATCGAACCGCCCGCGCCCGAGGGAGCGGGCGATCTTCGCGTACTCCACCGGATCGGCGACGACGACGGTGGCCCTGACGGAACCCCGGTCGCTGTCGAAGACGTACCCGTCGGCGTCCACCCACGCGGTGAGCGAGCCCCGCACCCCGGGCAGCCGCGCCGCCGCCTCCGCCAGCGGCTGCGCCACGGGGACCCCCGAAGGCGGCGCGATCTGCGCGTCGCCGCCCACGCTCTCCCGGGCCGCCTGGAGCCGGACGGTGTCCACCGCCGACAGCACGGTGGCCCCGAACCCGCCCGTGGTGACGGCGAGGAGCAGCGCGATCAACGGGAGCGCCGGCGGCCGCGCCCGCCCCGCGGCGCCCCGCGCCGCCCGGGCCAGGCCGAGGAAGAGGACCAGGCCGGACCCGCGTCCCGCGGCGCGGGCCGGCGCCCCGACGAGCACCGGCAGCAGCCGCGCCAGCAACAGGCCCCCGGACAGCGCGAGCAGCAGCGGGGCCGCCACCAGCAGCGGGTCCGGATCCTGCCCGGCGGGGGAGATGCCGCGGCTGCGCACCTCGAACACGGCGGCGGCCGTGGCCGCCAGGACCAGCAGCTCGCCCACCAGGCGCCGGCGCGGAGCAGGCGGGCGCGGGGGCGACAGCAGCAGGAAGGCCCGTACGGGGAAGGCGAGCAGCATCACGAGCGTGACGCACGCGGCCGAGATCAGCGAGGGGGCCCACCGGGGCGTCGGCAGCAGCAGCCAGGCGAGCCCGGTGGCGAGCGCGGCGGCCGGCAGTACGGTGACCGCCGCCTCCCCCAGGAGGCGGCCGGCGATGCCGGCGCGGGAGCCGCCCCGGGCCGCCAGCAGCCGCAGTTCGGCCCGCCGCCGGTCACCGGTCAGCCCGGCGGCCAGGCACAGCACCACCAGGGCCACCCCGGCGAGCCCCGCGGGCCCGATCGCGGCGAGCGGCGCCGCGGCCTGCCGGCGGGCCCGGGCCTCGGTGAACAGCTCCGGCAGGCCCGAGGCGACGCGCAGGTCCGGCCGCCCGGACCGTGCGGCCAGCGCGGTCGCGGTGGGACCGGCCACGAACGCGGAGATCTCCTTCTGGACGGCGGGCAGCCGGTCGGCACGCAGCCTGCCGGTGTCCACCGGAAGGCGCCAGAAGTCCTCGGAGCGCTCGCCCCAGGCCGCCAGCCCGTCGAGGGCCTCCGGGCCGACGAGGGCGGAGGCCTGCCAGTACACCTGGGGCAGGGGCCCCTTGGTGCTGCTGCGGCAGGCGCGGACGAGGCAGCTCAGATCGGTCCAGAAGGCCGCGCCCGGGTCGTCGACGGCGTAGAGGCCGACGACCTCGGCGCCGATCGGAGCGTCGTGGCCCAGGGAGCGCCCCTGAAGGACCGTGCCGACCCTCGCCCCGAGGGTGTCGGCGACGCTCTGCGACAAGGCGACCTGGAGCGGGCCGCCCGGGGAGCCGCCGCCCGGCCACCGTCCGGAGACGAGCCGGGTGCGCGCGCCGCTCTCGCGCAGGTGGAACAGGTTCAGTACGGGATCCACGCCCTCGGGCCGGGCCAGTTCCGGATTGGCCAGTGAGCGCCCGCCCATGGCCCGGGCGCCGTGCACCTCGCCGTCCGCGGACAGGGCGAAGCCGTGGCCGGCGGGCGCCCGCAGGACGGAAAGGATCCGGTCCAGGTCCTCCGCGTTCCCGCCCGCCTCACGGGACTTGGCGGTGGCGAACAGACTCGTACCGCTGGTCCCCTCGTGCTCCAGGAAGGAGCGCAGGGCCTGATCCGCGCCCCGGTCCAGGGCGCGCGGCAGTCCCGCGCCCAGCAGGACGGTCAGGAAGGCCAGCGCGGCGCCGAGCAGGGCGGTCAGCGGCGCGGTGCGCAGCCGGGTCCGCACCCAGGGGGCGAGACGGGCGTGCGGTGGCGTCGACCGCCGGGACGCGCCGGACGGGCTGCTCACATCTCCTCCACGGACCGCAGCCGGGCGGCTGCGCTTGAGGCGTTCCGGCTGCGCCGGCCCCCGAACAGGGCCGACAGCAGCGGGACTGCCGCGATGCAGGCCGCCAGCAGCACCGTTTCACCGGCCGGCAGATCCACGACGACCGCAGGTACGGGGCGGTGCCCGCCCGAGGTCAGCACCATCAGCGGCACCGTCAGGTGCACGATGGCCGCCCCCAGCCCGATCCCCACGGCGGTGGCGAGGACCACCAGCACACCGCTCCCGGCGGCAGCGGTCCGGGCCAGGTCCCGGCGCGGGGCGCCCAGGGCCAGCAGGACGGCGAACTCCCCGGCCCGTTCCTGGGTGTTCGCCGCGGCGGACGCCGCGAAGCCGATCCCCGCCAGCACCGCGCAGGCGAGGGCCAGCGCCGCCAGTGCGGCCTGCGGTCCGGCGCTCAGCGGGTCGTCCAGCAGCCGCGCGAGCACCTGCTCGCGCAACTGGACCTGCTGCGTCCCGCCGGCCCCGGACCGCAGTTCGGCGGCGGCCAGGGAGGGGGCCGGGTCGCCGGCGGAGGCGGCCGGGAGCCACCACTCGGTGGCCGCGGGCAGCGCCGTCCCGCCGTCGGCCGCCAGTCGGTGCCCGAGGGTGCGCAGGTCGACGGCCAGGGCGGCCCCGCCGGCCGCGGGCAGGGATTCCACGGCTCCCGTGATCCGTACCCGCACGGTGTCGAAGCCCAGCGGTACGGAGACCACGTCACCGACGGCCGAGCCGATGCCGGCGAGGTACGCGCGGGTGGCGAGCGCCGGGACCTCGGCGGCCGGCGGGGCGCCCGCGGTCACCGGGACCTGGAGGTCGCCGTAGTCGGAGGACCGGTAGTGCAGCCGCAGCAAGGCACCGTCCGAGGACCGGAGTTCACCCGTGGACGGGGCGCCTTCCACGCCGCCCTTGGCGGGCTCCGGCCCCGCCAGGTGCCAGGCGGGCGCGGGGGCGGGCAGTGCAGCGGCCGGGCCGTCGGCGCCCTGCGCCACGGCGATCCCGCGCACCGTGAGCTCGGCGTCGACGCGCGGCGGCCGCTGCGCGTCGCCGTACTGCGGGGCGGGCGCGGTGAAGGAGAGGACGATCCCGCCGATCTCCAGCGGAGCCGCGGCGGACCCGACCGGCGCATCGGCAAGCCCGGCGAGGTCGAAGGAGGCCGTGCCCCCGCCGTTCACCGGGAGCGGGGCGGCCGGCGTCCGGTAGGTCAGCCCGAACCGGTCGCGCAGCAGGAGGCCCAGCCGGGGACGGCCCGCCTCGACGGGCGCCGTCACGGACACGTCGAGGTCGACCCGCTGTGTCCGGGCGGGCAGGGCGACACCGGTGGGCCCGGCGGGGCTCGCCGCAGCCGCGGGACCCGCCGGGTTCGCGGGACTTGCGGAGGTCGCGGGCCCAGCGGCGGCGCCCGGTGCGGGCGCCGTCAAGGGGCCGAACACCTCCTGCATGCTCCGCCCGTCCCGCAGATCGGGCCGCAGCGGTACCCGTTGGGCCACGGCCGGGGCGTCCAGGGCGAGAACGGTGGCGGCCCCACCGCCGGGCAGCGAGTGGTCGTGGCGGACCACCGGGATCACCCGGTCCCCGCCCGGGAGGGAGGCGTAGCGGCCGCCGCGGCCCAGGGGGGACAGATCGCCCCCGACGATCCGCAGCCCCCCTGCGGTGGCGAACTCGGCCTGGTCGCGCTGGGATCCGGTCCACGCGCGGTGCTGGCCGAGGGCCAGGACCCCGCTGGAGACGGCGAGGACCAGCAGCAGTACCGGGCCGGTGGCCTGCCGGGGGCGGCGGGCCAGCTGCCAGCCGGTCAGCGCGGGGCCGAGCCCGCGGCCCCGCGCCGCCATCCGGCTGCCCAGCCGCGCGGCGAAGGGCAGTACCCGCAGGACGAGTACCGTGCCCGCGCACAGGGCCAGGGTGGGCGCGGCGACGAGGACCGGGTCGACCCCGAACCACCCGGCCCCGGCGGCCGCCCGGCTTCCGTCAGCGCCGTACCGGACGAGCTGCGCGTAGGCGAGGACGGCGAGTGCCACCAGCGCGAGGTCTCCGCCGGAGCGGACCACGCCGGCCACGACGGCCTGCCGGGCGCCGGTACGGCGCAGGGCCGCGGCGGCCGCCCCGCGCAGCACGGCGGGCAGCGCGGTCAGCAGCACACAGCCCAGGGCGCAGCAGCCGGCGAGCGCCCACGTCAGCGGGCTCGCCGAGGTGTCGGGCGCCGGCTTCGCCGCCGGGCCGGACCGGGTGAGCAGGCCGAGCAGGGGAGGGGTGAGCAGCGGGGCCAGGACGGCGGCGGGCAGGGCCAGGAGCAGCGACTCGAAACCGGTGAGCAGAGCCAGCCGTCGGCGGGAGGCGCCCCGGGCGGTGAGCAGGATCCGCTCGGCCTCCTTGCGTTCGGCCATGAGGTACGCGACCAGCAGCAGCGCGGCCGCGGCCAGCACGGCGAGCTGCAGGGCGCCGACGAGCAGCGTGGACCGGGCGACCCGCTGCGCCGACTCCAGTTCCCCGAGCAGCTCGGGCAGTTCGGTGGCCGCCTTGATTCCGGCGGCTTCCAGCGGGCCCGCGGCGGCGTCCGCGTCCGGGCCGGTGGCCCGCAGGCCGGCTGCCGCCGCGCGGACGGCCTGGACGTCGGCGGGCCGGGCGGCGGAGAAGTCCGCGGTCAGCAGGCCGGCCCGGCTGTTCTGCGGCAGGGCCCCGCCGGTGAACGCGGAGTCTTCCGTGAGCAGGGGCCCGTAGGTGGTGAAGCCGGACACCTGGACCTCGCGGCCGCCGATCGGGTCGAGCCGCCAGTACGGGGAGCCGGGATCGGCCGCCCGGTAGACGCCCGTCACCTGCACGGTGAGCGGGGCCCCGCCGTAGCGGTCGTCGAGCCGGATCTCCGCGGGCAGCGCGTCGGCGACCAGCCCCAGCCGGGTCAGCAGGGCCTGCGGGGCGGCGGCCTGGACCGGGGCGGAGGGGTCCGCGGCGGGCTGCGGCCACCGGCCTGCCAGGAGCCGCGTACGCGAGCGGTCCAGGGCGGCGAGCAGGGTCAGATCGGCGTCCTTGCCCGGGGCGTGGGCGCCCGGCAGCCCGTACGAGCGACTGCGCGCCACGCTCTCGACGGCGACGGGCAGCCGGCCGAACAGCCGGGTGGCGAAGGCCCGTACGGCCTCGTCGTCCTTGGCCCGCGTTCCCGCCGCGTGCTCACCGGTGACCACGACGGTGGTCCGGGCGTGTCCGGGGCCCTGCAGGGCCTGGCGCAGCCCGGCGTCCGGCACCACACGGGTGAAGGCGAGCAGCGCGGTCAACGCGGTCGTGGTGATGAGCACCGTGAGCAGCACGACGGCAGCGAGCGGCAGTCGCCCGCGCAGCCGGCGTGCGACGAAGCCGAGCATGGTGTGTCCCCTCCCCCGATCCGGAGCGTGAACCCCGGATAGCGGACGATGTTTTCAGAAACGATCGTGAGGCGGAAGGGACTTGCGCGAAGGATGTGAGGGATGAGCAAATTCAGCAGGGAGTCGAAAGACAGGGGTCGGATGGGCGGCAACCACCCGTGTCCACCGACCGATTCGCGGGGGAGCCGGTCATGACGCAGCAACACACCACACCCGGGCCCATGGTGGCCGTACACGACGTGCACCGCAGCTTCGGATCCGGCGAGCGGGCCGTCCACGCCCTGCGCGGCGTCTCGTTCGAGATCCGCCACGGTGAACTCACCGCCCTCAAGGGCCGGTCCGGCTCCGGCAAGACCACCCTGCTCAACCTCGTCGGCGGACTGGACACCCCGACCAGCGGGAGCATCTCCCTCGACGGCACCGACCTGGCCACGCTGGACGAGGCGGGACGGCTCGCGCTGCGCCGCGACCGGATCGGCTTCGTCTTCCAGTCCTTCGGCCTGCTCCCCGTCCTGACGGCCGCCGAGAACATCGGCGTCCCGATGCGCATGCGGAAGGTCCCGGCGAAGCAGCGCGAGGAGCGGGTCCGCACCTTGCTGGCCCTCGTCGGCCTCGCCGACCACGCCGATCAGCTCCCCGGCGAACTCTCCGGCGGCCAGCAGCAGCGCGTGGCCGTGGCCCGGGCCCTGGCCAACGAACCCGACCTGATCATCGCGGACGAGCCCACCGGCCAGCTCGACTCCGAAACGGGCCGTTCCATCATGGAGCTGCTGCGCGCCGCGGTGCGCAGCGAGGGCGTCACCGCCCTGGTGGCCACCCACGACCCGACCCTGATGGAACTCGCGGACCAGGTGGTGGAACTGCGCGACGGCCGCATCGCCGTACCCGTCTAGGGGGCGTCCCGGCCTTCACGAGTGCGGCACCCGCGCCGGTGGTCCGGACATGTGCTCCAGGTCCGTGGTCAGCGAGTCGAGCCAGACCAGCGCCGTGAAGAACAGCGGCGGCTCGTCCGCGCCGAAGCCGTCCAGGGGGAGCGGTGGTCGGGGGCGGTCCGGCGCAGGGGCGGGTGCGTCGGAGCCCTTCGGCGGGGCGAGGCGTACGGCGGCCCGCTGCATTCCCCGCCCCACGGTGGACCCGTACTCCCGTACCAGCGCAGCCGCCTCCGCGCCCGGCGGGCCCCCGTCCGAGAGTTCCCGGACCCGCCGTGCGCCCCACAGCACGTGGTGGCCCGTCATCAGCACGGCCTGCCAGTCCGGGCCCGGACCGGGCGGCCGCTGGGTCTCGCTCTGGTACTGCGCGTACGCCGTCTCGGCCATGATCAGCGCGTGCCGCACCCGCGACTCCCGGTCGTCGAACACCGCTTGCCCGCCACCGGGCCGCGCGGCGGGACCCCGGAGGGCGACACCGTCCGTGGTCTGCTGCACATGGTCCCCGCACTCCGCCAGCAGACGGGCCACGGCCCTGCCCAGCTCGTCGTGGGCGCCCCGCGGCCAGGCGAGCAGCCCGCAGACGAAGCCGATCGAGCTCCCGATCAGAACGTCCACGAACCGCACCTCGGCCAGCTGCCACGTGGCGGGCGACAGCTGGGCGAACACCAGCGCGATGACCAGCGTGAACAGCCCCTGCGACCAGCCCACCCCGCGCACCGGCCCGATGCAGAACGCGGCCAGCATCAGCGGCGGCAGCACGAACGCGTACACGGTCGACGCCGTGCCCGTCAGGGAGAGGACGCCCGCCGCCGCGAGGGCGCCCAGGCAGGTCCCGATCAGCGCGGCGCGCACCGCCGCCCGGGTCTGCACCGCGGTGGTCCGGGTGAGGCTCAGGACGGCCAGCATCGCCCAGAAGCCGTGCGGCAGCGAGCCCAGCGCGGCCACCGTCCGGGCGGCCGCCAGCGCCAGACTGATCCGCACCGCGTTCTGGAAGAACACCGAACGGGGGCCGGCATGCCCGGCGAGCCGGTGCCGGTACAGCGCGGCCTCGCTCTGCTGCGCGTACCAGAACCGGCCCGTCGGATGGTCCGCCTCCGCCACCGCCGCCCGGCCCCGTACCGCCATGTCGGCCGCCGTCCGCAGCGCCAGCGCCGCGTCCGCGACCTCCAGCAGCAGGGCCTGTCGCCGCCGGACCTCCGCCACCGGGGCCGGGGCCGTCGTCGCGACGCGGGCGCGCCGCCGCCGCAGTTCCTCCGCCCCCTCGGGGCGACCGCCCTCCCGCAGCTCCCGCGCCACCGCGTCGGCCGTCGCCTGCACCGCCCCTACGAGCTCCAGGCCGGGGGGCGCGGGGGAGCGCCCGGCCGGGGGCGGCGGCAGGTTGTGCAGCCGGCCCAGCAGGGTCCGGGCGGCCAGCCCGGCGTGGGCCAGGGCGCGCTGGCGCAGCCCGGGTCCGGCGGGCCGCTCGGCCTCCGGCACCCGCGAGGACCGCAGGGACTCTCCCGCCGCCGAGGCCTGCGCCGCGAGCGCACCGGAGACGACGTGCGGCACCCGGGCCAGCGCGGCGGCGAGCCGGGCCGCCGTGGCCGCGGCGTCGGCGGTCCGCTCCCGGTACGTGGGCACCGGCGGGTCGGGCAGCAGGTACCGCTCGGCGACGAGCAGCAGCAGCGCGCCGGCGGCGGCGCCCGTCAGCCGGTCGCCCAGACTCTGCGGGGCGTACGGCGGGAAGCACGGCAGGATGTACATCAGCTGGAGTCCCGGGACCGCCCCGGCCGTTCGGGGCCCGGCCGCCGCCGAGAAGGCGAGGCAGAAGCCGATGACCAGCATCCCGACCACGGCGGCCCAGTCCCGTACCGCCAGCCAGGTGCCGACCAGCACCAGGAGGCAGGCCGCGGGCAGCGCCCTGCCGATGACGGCGGCCCGCTGCCGCCCCGTGCCCGGGATCCGGGACAGCCCGCCCAGCGAGACGGCCGCGAACAGCGCGTACGTGGCACCGACCGGCCGGTCCAGCCCGTAGAGGAAGCCGTAGAAACCGGTGCACGCGGCGAGGGTCAGCCGTATCGCCCTGCGTGCGGCCGACGGCCAGGGACCCGTACCGCCCCGCAGCTCCCCGGCGGCCCGTGACAGCGCCGGCGCCCACCCGGTATCCGCACCGGACCGGTCTCCGCCCGCACCACCCCTGGGTTCCGTGGCCATACGGCACCGCCTGCCCGTTCGCGGTCCCCGGTTCCCAGCGTGCCAGGACCGTCCCGCCCCGGCGACTCCGGCGCCGCGGCGTCCGCCGCGGCCCCGGGCGACGGACCGGTCGGCGCCCCGGGTGGCGGACCGGTCGGCGCCCCGATCCCAACAGACTGTCGGAATCCGCACGCTTGTCGGCCCACTAGGCTTGACCAACGACCTTCGCCGTACGAGGAGTTGGCAGGCATGGGTGATGTGTTCGTCGTCGGGTCCCGGGCGAGCGCGCTCGCGAAGCAGCAGGTCAGGGAGTGGCTGGAGCAGATCCGGCCCGCGTTCCCCCAGGTGGTCTTCAAACGGCTGCTGATCACCGAGGGCGGCGACCGCGACAGGACCACCTCCACCCTCGCCGAGGTCGCCAGGACGTCCGGGGGTTCGGCGTTCTCCTCCGACCAGGAACACGCCCTGGTGACGGGCGCGGCCGACGTCATCGTCCACTCCCTGAAGGACCTCCCCACCCGCGTCGCCGAGGGCACGGTCCTGCTGACCACCCCGGGCCCGCGCCAGGACGTACGGGACGTGCTGTGCGGCGCCACGCTGGACGGGCTGCCCGAAGGCGCGGTCGTCGGCACGGGTGCGCCCCGCCGGATCGCCCAGCTCCTGCACCTGCGGCCCGACCTCAAGGTCGTCCCGATCCGGGGCAACGTGCCGACCCGGATCAAACACGTCGGACGCGCGGGCATGCACGCCGTGGTCCTCGCGGCCGCCGGACTGAACCGGCTGGCCATGACGCCCCCCGCGCACCAGCGGCAGGTCCTCGACCCGTCCGTGTTCCTCCCGTCCCCCGGCCAGGGGGCCCTCGGCATCCAGGTCCGCGCCGATTCGCCGGCCGCCCGCCTGCTCGCCGGGACGGGAGACGCCGAAGTGGACGCCTGCGTACGGGCCGAGCGCGCCCTGCTCGCCGAACTGCACGGCGGCTGCTCGGTCCCCGTGGGGGCCTGGGGCCGCATCGGCTCCGACGGCCGCCTGCACCTGTCCGCCGCCGTCACCTCGCTGGACGGGGCCGTCCAGGTCACCGCGGCGGGCGCGGGGCCGGTGGACGCTCCGGAGAAGGTGGGGGCCGCGGTCGCCGCAGACCTCCTCGAACAGGGCGCGGCGGACGTGCTGGCCGCCATCAGGAAGTCCTGAGCAACCCGGTCGAGGGAGACGGCTGATGCAGGACGTACGGATCGGAGTCCTCGGCTACGGCCTGCGCGGCAGCCTCGCCCGCGTCGCCCACCGCCCCGGACACGGCGCGGCGGTGACCGCCCTCGCGGACCCCGACCCGCGGGCCCGGGCGCTCGCCGCCACCGCCTTCCCGGGCGCCCGGACCTGTGCGGACCACCGCGAGGTCGTCGACGCGTCCGACGTGGACGCGGTGCTGGTCCTGACCCCGGACCACACGCACGCGGAACTGGCCTGCCGCACGCTCAGGGCCGGCAGGCCCGTCTTCGTCGAGAAGCCCCTCGACATCTCCGTGGAGCGCTGCGACCGGATCCTGCGGACCGCGTACGAGACCGGCACCCGGCTCTACGTGGGGCACAACATGCGGCACATGCCGGTGGTCCGCCTGATGCGGCGGCTGATCGCGGAGGGCGCCGTCGGGCAGGTCAAGACGGTGTGGATCCGCCACTTCGTCGGCTACGGCGGCGACTGGTACTTCAAGGACTGGCACGCCGAGCGGCAGTACACGGGCGGCCTGCTGCTCCAGAAGGCCGCGCACGACCTCGACGTACTGCACTGGCTGGCGGGCTCGTACGCCCAGGACGTGCAGGCCCTCGGCGACCTCATGGTCTACGGCGACAACCCGCACCGCCGCGCCCCGGGCGAACCCAAGACGCAGGACTGGTACACCGAGACGGGCCACTGGCCGCCGCACACGCAGCGCGACCTCAACCCGGTGATCGACGTCGAGGACGTGTCCCTGATCAACCTGCGCCTGTGCAGCGGGGTCCTCGCCGCCTATCAGCAGTGCCACTTCACCCCCGACTACTGGCGCAACTACACGGTCATCGGTGACGCCGGACGGCTGGAGAACTTCGGCGACGGCCCGGGGAGCGAGGTACGGGTGTGGAACACCCGGCGCTCGGCGTACCGGGCCGAGCCGGACGCCACCCACACGGTCGCGCAGGCCGAGGACCCGGGCGGGCACGGCGGCGCGGACCCGCTGCTGATCGACGAGTTCCTGCGCTTCGTCCGCGAGGGCGGGGCGACGGACACCTCGCCGGTCGCCGCGCGGATGGCCGTCGCCGCGGGATGCGGGGCGACGGAGTCACTGCGCGACGGAGGGAGCCCGCGGCGGATACCCCCGCTCGACCCCCGGCTGGCCGCCTACTTCGAGAACGGCCAGCGCCGCTCCCGGCACTAGTCCCCACAGGGCGTCCGTGCGCCGTCGATCTCGGAGCCGACAACAGGGCAGCGACATGACGTGAGCGCGGCGGCGGGCCGCTCCGGGTGAGCCAGTACACGGGGGGCTCAGCGCTCCTTGGTGGTCCCGAGGGGCCGTTTGTAGTACCGCCAGGGGAACCAGCCCGCACCGACGGGGATCCAGCCCTCCGCCTCCATCCGCCGGTGCCGGCCGCCGGAGGCGAGGGTCACCCGGCAGTGCTCCCACGGGTGGTCGGACGCCTCCACCTCGTGGAAGAGCGGACCGTACCCGACGAGGTGCCAGCCGTCGCGGCCGGCCTCGGCCAGGGCCGCCATCTCGGTGAACGCGGACACCGGACTGAGGATGCGGCGCTCGGCCGAGCCCGCGCCCCCGGCGGCCGGTCCGGATGCGGCGGCGTCCGCGGCCTTGCCCGCGAACCGCTGCTGGGCGGCCTGGCGGCTCACTCCCAGGACGCGGCCGACGGTGTCCCAGCTGTGTCCGGCGGCCCGCGCCCCCTGGACGGCCTCGCGCAGGAGCCGGCTCGCTTCTTCGGCACCGACCCGCGAGGCGTCCACCAGGCGCAGGTACCCGTCGGCGTCGTGCTCCAGCGACTCGGCCAGCCCTTCCGGGGCGCCGAGGACGGCGGCGGCGATGCCCTCGCGGATGCGGACGGCCTCCTGCGGGCCGAGCAGCGGCTCGCCGCTCATCGCCGTACGCCGGAGAGGGGCTCCAGTGCGTCGAGTACTTCCTCGTCGCGGCGCGCCCGGGCGGCGCCGCGGGTGGCCAGCGCGGCCATGGCGGCGATCAGCGCGAGTTCCACCACGACCAGCGTGACCCAGGCGGCCGTGCCCAACCGGTCGGCGAACAGCGCCGTCAGGGCGGGCAGGCCGGCGGTCAAGGGGATGAGGGCTGTGCAGGAGTTGTCGGAAGAGGCGTTCTCGCGGGACGCCTTCGCGTTCAAGATCGGCATGTGTCAAGGAAACCTTGACATGATCGGGTTGTCAAGGATTCCTTGACGCGACTGAAGGCCGCTCCCGGGCAGGCCCGCACGCCGCTCCCACCGCCCGCTCCGCCTCAACGCCCCCCGCAGCAGGGCGATCCGGCTGACGGGCAGGAAGCGGCGGCCGGTGCGACGATGTGGGCGTGCGCGAACTGAGCGAACTGATCGAGGTCGAGGACCCGGCTTGGCCGGTCCTCGTGGAAGAGTTCTCCACGGCCGCGGTGCCCGTGGAGGTCCTGCCCGTCGCCGCCGAACCGGCCCACGCCTCGCTCCTCCAGCTCCAAGTGACCGCGCAGTCCTGGCTGGGCGCCGTGGTGCTGCACTCCGGCGGAGTGCTCGTGGACGACGGCTGGATCCGCGTCTTCGGCAGCCCGCACCCCGACGATCCCCGGGGCCACCCGGGCCTCGCGCAGGTCAACGGCTTCCCGTGGTCCTTCGAACCCGAATGGACGCCGATCACCGGCCTCGTCGTGGCCCACGACGTCCTGGGCGGTGTCTTCGCCGTCAACGGCCCCGGTCCCGCAGGCGCCGGTCGCCCCGGTGAGCCGGGAGAGGTGGTCTACTTCGCGCCGGACTCGCTCCGCTGGGAGGCGCTCGGCGCCGGATACCCGGCCTGGCTGTCCTGGCTGCTGCGCGGCGGATCCGCAGAGTTCTACGCGGGGTTGCGGTGGAGCGGGTGGCGCGAGCTGACGCGTACGCTGCACGGCACCGAGGGCATATCGGTGGTGCCGTTCCTCTGGTCGGCCGAAGCCCGCCAAGAGCTCGTGGCGGCCAGCCACCGGCCCGTTCCCATGAGAGAGCTGCTCGCGCTCGGCCGGGACTCCGGCCGCCGACTGGACGGCCGGGACCCGGGGTTCCTCGGCGAGCTCTGAGCCCGCCCGCACGCCCGCACGCCCGTACGCCCGTACGCCCGCACATGCTGCGCCGTGAGCCGCCCATGCGCTCGTGTCCGCGCAGCGGTGTGATCCGTCTGCCGCCCGGCGCTGCGCGCCCGCGGAAACGGCCGTGAACGGCCGTGAACGGCTCCGCACAAAAGGCCGGAAGCGGCCACACGTGCGGCTCCGCCGGTCGACCGTGACCGGCGGAGCCGCACATGCGCCCTGCGGGCGGACCGCGGCTCAGCCGCGGATGCCGTCGCAGGCGATCCGCAGATGGCGCGGCCCGCGCAGCACCGCGTTCTGCCGGTACGGCGGCGGGTCCTCCAGCAGGCGGGGGTTCTCCAGGCGGCGCGCCAGCTCGCTCAGGGCCGTCTGCGCCTCCAGGCGGGCCAGCGGTGCGCCGAAGCAGCTGTGGATGCCGCTGCCGAGCCCCAGGTGCTGGACGTCCTTGCGGTACGGGTCGAAGCGGTCCGGATCCGCGAAGCGCCGCGGGTCCCGGTTGCCGGAGGCGAGGATCAGCCACATCGAGGAGCCCTTGGGAATGGTGACCCCGCCGACCTCGATGTCGACGAGCGGAGTGCGCTGCGGCAGCAGCTGAACCGGAGGCTCGAACCGCAGCAGTTCCTCCACCAGCGGCACCACGAGCCCCGGGGTCTCGCGCAGCTGGCGCAGCACGTCCGGGTTGCGCAGCAGCGTGAGCATCCCGTTCGTGATGAGGTTGACGGTGGTCTCGTGACCCGCGATCAGCAGCAGGGCGGCGGTGCTGAGGAGCTCCATGGTGCTCATCGCACCGTCCGGCCCCTGCCCGGTGGCCAGTTGGGAGAGCATGTCCTCGCCCGGGTTCTTGCGCCGCTCCTCGATCAGCCCGGCCAGGTACATGCCCAGTTGCATCCGGGCGTCGTGGGTGGTCTTCTCCCGCTCGCTGCGGTCGGCGTCGGGGTCGGGGTCGAGGCTCGCGGCGAGCGTGTCGGCCCACACGTGGAAGCGCGCCTCGTCCTCCCGCGGCACGCCCAGCAGCCGGCAGATCATGGTGACGGGGAACGGGTACGAGAACTGGTCGACCAGGTCGATCTCCGAGGGGTCCCCGAGATTGTCGATGAGGCCGGAGACGATGGAGTTCAGGTCACCGCGCATCCCGTCGATCCGGTGCGGTGCGTGCGGCGGGCCGAAGGGCCGGTTCGTCATCCGCCGGAGCCGGTCGTGCTCGGGAGGGTCCAGCTTCAGGAAGCTCGGCGGCAGCGCCGCGGCCCCCTCCTCGGCCTCCTCGGCCAGCGGATCCTTGGCCGTCGCCGCCAGGTTGCGGGCGTCCGAGCTCAGCCGCGGGTCGTGCAGCAGGCTCCGGATCTCGTAGTAGGTGCTGATGACGTACGGCCCGTTCCCGTCGTGGTGGACCGGGGTCTTGCGCAGCTCCTCGTACAGCGGATAGGGGTTCGCGCGATTGGCGTAGTTCAGGATCTCGCTCAGGATGCCTTGCGTCATGCGGGCCCTCCGAGGACGTGCGGGTCAGTGCCCGGCGGGGGTGAACGTCATCCGCCGGTCCGCCGGCGAATATCCGCTGAGGGTGATGGTCGGCCCGTGCGTGGGCACGGACGGGTCGGGGAAGTCGGCGGGCATCGGCTGCTGCCCTTCGGAGCGCCGGTCGACCGTGGGGAACGGCGGCGGGAAGGGCGCGGTCCGCTCGATCTGCTCCTCGTAGAACTGCAGCCACCGCGCGTTGTCGAAGGTGACCGCCCCGATGACGCGGCCCTGGTACCCGTACACCCCGGTGAAGCGGCGTTCGGCCCGCGACCCCTGGGTGATCATGATCTCCGTGCCCATCGGCGGCACGCCGACGGACTTGATGTTCACCCCGAACTGGGACGACCAGAAGGCCGGCACCCAGATGTGCGGGCGCCGTTCGGCGCTCTCGCTGAGCATGTTGTGGGCCGCCGTCTCCGCCTGGGAGACGGCATTGCCCCAGTGCTCCAGGGACAGGAACTGGTAGCCGAACAGCGGGTGCGGGGAGCGCGCCACGTCGCCCGCCACGTAGATGTCGTCGGTGACGATGCCCCGGATGTCGAACGCCCGGCAGCCGGCGTCGCAGGCGATACCGCGCGGACCGGCCCCGAGCCCGGAACCCAGCAGCCATTCGGTGTTGCGCTGGGCGCCCAGGGACACGACGACCACGTCGCACTCCAGGGTGGTCCCGTCGGAGAGGTGCGCGGCCCGGACCCGCCCGGCCGAGTCGCCCTCCAGCGCCGTGACCATGACCCCGGTCCGCAGGTCGACGCCGTGCTCCCGCTGGAGCTCGGCGGCGACGGCTCCGATCACCCCGCCCAGGGCGCCGACGAGCGGCGCGTCGCCCCGCTCCGCGACGGTGACCGCCAGCCCGCGCTCCCGGCAGGCGGAGGCGATCTCGGAGCCGGTGAATCCGGCGCCGATCACCAGCACCCGGCGCGGACCGGCGTCCAGCCGCCGGGCCAAGGCCGCGCCGTCGTCGCGGGTGCGCAGGACGAAGACGCCGTCGAGCTCCCCCTCCGCCTCGTTCGGCCAGCGCCGGGCCCGTACGCCCGTGGCGATCAGCAGCCGGTCGTACGGAACCTCGTCGCCGTCGGCCACCTTGACCGTACGGGCCGTCATGTCGAGCCCGCTCGCCGCAACCCCGAGCCGCCAGTCCGCGTCCAGGGCCAGCCGCCGGGGGAGGGCGGTGTGGTCGGCGCCGGCCTTGCCCAGCAGCACCTGCTTGGACAGCGGCGGGCGGTCGTACGGTTCGTACGGCTCGTCGCCGATCAGGGTCAGCGAACCCTTGAAGCCCTTCTCCCGCATGGTCTCGGCGGCGCGCAGCCCGGCCAGCGAGGCCCCCACGACGACGATCCGGCCCTCGCGCTTGAGCTGCTCCAGGCTTCCGTCAGGCATGGGGCGCCGCCGTGGTGGGGGCGGTGGCGGCCCCTGCGCCGGCGGGGGCGTCCAGGTCGATCGTGTCCACCATGATCGCCTGGACGGGGCACGCGGCGGCGGCCTGGGCCACGCGTTCGCGCTGGGCCGCCTCGGCCTGGGGGTCGTAGAGGAGTCCTTCGTCCCCGTGCATCGCGAAGACATCGGGTGCGAGGAACGCGCACTGCGCGTATCCCTGGCAGCGGTTCAGGTCGACGACAAGCCTCAACAAGGTGCGGTCCTTTCCGTGGCCCCCTCGACTCCCGGACCATCCTGCGCGGGCCGGGCCGGGCCGGCCCGTCCGCCCGGGCCATCGGGGTGACGGCGGCGCGCTCTCACGCGGGACGGCGGGCCGCCCGCAGGATGTACAGGCTGATGACGAGGGCCCAGGCGGGGAAGACCAGCTCGGACCACGGCAGGGTGGAGCCCACCACCAGCAGGACCAGGCCGGCCACCATCCCGGCGAGGCTGAGGGGGCGGGGGAAGACCCTCATCCTGCGTCCGATGGCGGAGGTCGCGAAGACGAAGACGGCGGCCATCCGCAACCCGTACGTCGTGAGCAGCTCGTACGCGAGGTGCCGGCCGAACGCCTGCGGCTGCCCGGAGCCCAGTACGCTCCCGGAGGCCGCGGCGGCGCCGAAGAGGCAGGCGACGAAGACCAGCCCGCTGCCCAGGAAGACGGTGGCGATGAACCGGTCCTCCTTCTCGCCGGTGTGCGCACGCAGCGCACCCATGAACCACAGGAAGGCGATCCCGGCGAACGGCACGAGTTCCACCGCCGTGGCCACCGCGTTGCGCTGGCTCTGGTCCAGGTCCACGGTGTCGCCGTCGGCCCCGGAGGGCAGCCCGGTCCGGACGAGCACGATGGCCGCCGCCAACAGGAGGGCGAAGACGATCCCCGCCAGTCCTGCGGCCCGCGGGGTCTGCAGGCTCTGCTCCCGGGAGGCACCCGGTGATCGCTGTCTCATCCGTCCAGCAAGCCGGGCGCGCGGCCCGGCGGCCAACGGGCGCACCCGGTCGGGTGAGGCGATCCGCCCGCCCGGCTCCGCGGGAACGGGACGGCTCCGCGGGAACGGGACGGCCCCGGCGCCGCGGGGCGCCGGCCGTCCCTGATGCCGGGGCGGCCCACCGGTGCCCATACTGACGGGAGGGGGACAGGTGCGACGGGTCGCGCGAGCAGCCCGTTGCGGCGACGGGTCGGAAGTGCGGCGGATGGAGCAGGTGCCCTTCGATGACGTGACCACCAGCGCGGCCAGGGACGCGGGGGGATGGCTGGGCGCCCTGCCCGTCGCGGTCGTGGCCACGAGCGCCGACGGGCTGATCGTCCGCTGGGACCATGCCGCGGAGGACCTGCTGGGCTACCCTCCGCACGACGTACTCGGCCGCCACATAGCCGAGCTGCTCCACCCCGGCGCGGACCGGACCCTCGGCCGGTCGCTGTGGGAGGGCGCGGCCACCGGGCGCGGGGTGATGGGGACGGTGACGGCCTGGCACAGCGAGGGACGCCCGCTGGAACTGGAGATCTGGGCCTGCCCCGTCCCGGCGCGGCACCGGGGCGGCACGACGGTCCTGGTGTTCGCCGTGGACGCGCAGGCGGCCCGGCGCATCCGCGGCTCCTCGGCGGTGTGGGACGGGCTGTTCTCCCGTTCCCCGGTGGGAATCGCCGTGCTCGACACCCAGCTCCGGTTCCTGCGCGTCAACCCGGCCCTGGAGGCGATGAACGGCCTGCCGCAGGCGGCGCACGTGGGACGCCGCCTGGTGGAGATCCTCCCGGACGTCAACGGCGCCGACATGGAGCGCGCGATGCGCCGGGTCCTGGCCACCGGGGAGCCGATCCTGGACTACCGCCGCACCGGTCGCACCCCGGCCGACCCGGACCACGACCACGTGTGGTCGGGGTCGTACGTGCGGCTGGAGGACGCCGACCGGCGTCCGATCGGCCTGACCGCCACCTTGATCGACATCACCGCCCAGCAGCAGGCCCAGTTCGAAGCCGAAGCAGGCCGGCGCCACCTGGCCCTGGTCAACGAGGCCAATGCCAAGATCGGCACCAGCCTGGACATGGAGCGCACCGCCCAGGAGCTCGCCGACGTCGCCGTGCCCGACCTCGCGGACGCGGTCACCGTCGACGTCCTGGACAGCCTGGCCGGCGGCGGCGACCTCGGCGCCGGCCTGATCGGCGGCGCCGCACTGCGCCGCCTGGGCAAGGCGCCGCTGACCGGCTCGCAGATCACGGCCACCCTCGCCCCGCTGGGCCGCACCCTGACGTTCCCGCCCAACGCCCCGTACAGCCAGGCCCTCAGCGACCGGAGCCCGTTCGTCATCGAGAAGCTCGACGAGGAGACGATCGCCCCGGCCGCCCGCCATTCGGCCATCCCGCAACGGCTGTTGGAGCAGGGGGTGCACTCCTTCATGATGACCCCGCTGCTCGCGCGCGGTGTCGTCCTCGGGCTGGCGACCTTCTACCGCACCCGGCACGTCGGCCCGTTCACCCCGGACGAGGTGTCCCTGGCCGGGGAACTCGCCTCCCGGGCGGCGGTGTGCGTGGACAACGCCCGCCTCTACAACCGCGAGCACGACACCGCCACCGTCCTGCAACGCAGCATGCTGCCCCAGCACATCATCGCGCCGCCGGGCATCGAGATCGCCCACCGCTACCTGCCGGCCAGCGACGTCAACGAAGTCGGCGGCGACTGGTACGACGTCACCCCCCTCGGCGGCGGTCGCGCCGCCCTCGCCATCGGCGACGTGATGGGCCACGGCACCGCCGCCGCGGCGGTGATGGGGCGGCTCTCCGCCAGCGTGCGGGCCCTCGCCCGCCTCGACCTCGCCCCGGGCGACCTGCTGTACCAGCTGGAGGCGGCGCTGGAGGACCTGGCCGAGCCGATGCTCGCCACCTTCCTGTACATCGTGGTCGACCCGGCGACCGGCCACTGCCAGGTCACCCGCGCCGGCCACCCCCCGCCGGTGAGCGTCGCCCCCGACGGCACGGTCAGCGTCCTGGACGTGCCGCCCGGCCTGCCGCTGGGCGTCGGCGGCGGCACGGCCTTCACCACCGCCGAACTCACCCTCGCCCCCGGCACCCTGCTCGTCCTGTACACCGACGGCCTGATCGAGGCCCGGGGCGCGGACATCGACGAGCGGCTCGGCGAACTGACCGATCTGCTCGCACAGCCCGTCCGGTCCCTGGAAGGGCTCTGCGACAGCCTCCTCACCCACCTCGTCCCGGCCGCGGCCGACGACGACATCGCCCTGCTCATCGCGTCGGTCAACCCCCACGGGACCGCCTGACCCCCTGCGGGGCGGCCCCCGGATTCCCTAGAGTGGGAGCAGGATGCGGCGGGGGGAGCACGGATGTCCACGTGGAACGGGATCGGCACCAAATACCTGGGCTTCAGCCGTGCGCGCGCCGACGGCAGCCACCACGCCACCGAGTGGTTCGTCGTGGCCTCCATGCCGATCGTCCCGCTGCGCCGCCATCACCTGGTGGTCGGCCGTACGACCTACACCCGGGGCACGGCCGCCGGGAGCACCTCGACGACCACCTACCGCTTGCTGGGCCGAACCCGCCTGCGGTGGCGCGACGTGCTCGCCACGTACGCCGCCTGGTGGGTCGTCGGCCCGGCCCTGGTCCTGGCTCCGTTCCTCCTTTTGTCCTGGGCGGACGGTGATGCCGGCCGCGGTTCGGCCTTCTGGAGCGGGGTGATCGTCATCGGCGGCCTGGTGTGGGTGGTGGGCCTTCCGTTCCTGCTCATCACGCTGTCCCGGCGCCGGCGCGGACTGCCTCCGGGATGACGGCGCCGTGACCTCCATCGGATCCCCGCCCCCCGTCCGGGTCCCTGCCGCCCTGGCCTCCTCCATGCCGGGCGCAGCATGGCGCGCCTGGACCGCCGGTCTGCCCGCGCTGGCCGAGGCGTACCTGGCCCGCTGGGACCTGCGCCCGGACGGGCCGCCCCGGCACGGGGCCCTCGCCCTCGTGCTGCCGGTGGTCCGGCGGGACGGCACGCAGGCGGTCCTCAAGCTGCAGCCAGTCGACGACGAGACCCGGGGGGAGCCCGTCGCGCTCCGCTCCTGGGGCAGTTCCCACGCCGTCGCCCTGCTCGACCACGATCCGGAGTCCGGCACGATGCTGCTGGAACGCCTCGACGCCGACCGGTCATTGGCAGCCGTCCCCGATCCCACCGAAGCCCTGCAGCGCCTGGCGGAGTTGCTGGCAGGCCTCGTGGCGGCCCCGGCCCCCGCGGGACTGCCGCTCCTGGCCGACATCGCGGGAGCCATGCTCGACCGGGTGCCCGGCGGACGGGCCCGGCTGGCCGACCCGTCCGAGCGCCGTCTGCTGGACACCTGCGCCGCCGCGGTGCGGGACGTCCTGGACGAACCCGGTGACCGCCTCCTGCACTGGGACCTGCACTACGACAACGTCCTCGCACCCCTCGCACGCACGCCCGCGCACTCCCCGGAACGCTCGCCGTGGCTGGCCATCGACCCCAAACCCCTCTCCGGCGACCCCGGCTTCGAGCTGCTGCCCGCGCTGCGCAACCGCTGGGACGACGTCGCGGGTGCCTCGGACGTCTCCCGGGCGGTACGCCGCCGGTTCCACCTCATGACCGAGGTCCTCGGCCTCGACCGGGAGCGGGCCGCGCGCTGGACGCTGGGCCGCGTGCTGCAGAACGCCCTGTGGGACATCGAGGACGGAGCCGCGGGGCTCCAGCCGGAGCAGATCGCCATCGCCGGGGCGCTGCCGGCTCAGCCGTAGCTGACCGTCACCCGCCGGAAGCCGAGGCTGCGCAGCAGCCGGTCGAGCATGGCCGTGGTGTTCTCCTCGGCGCGCGCGGCGAGTCCGCTGTCGCGGGCCGCTTCGCCGATGTGCTGCGCGGCCAGCCGTTGCACGGCCTGTTCGCCGGCGGGGTTGTCGGAGAACAGGTCGCCGAGCCGGTCCAGCAGGCCGCGCTGCTTCGACACGGCGTACGAGCGGTCCGGGTCGAGGGAGGCGGGGCCGAGCACCGCGTGCGGCAGCCGGATCGCGGCCTCGGTGCGGTCCCCGTTCACGGTCACGCTGCCCTCGTCCAGCCCGCCCATGTCGACGTACCCGCCGACCGTGCCGGCGCCGACGTACAGGGTGCGGGTCCCGCGGATCGCGTCCGGGAGGAAGGCCGCGTCCTTCTCCAGGTCGACGACCACCTGGAAGTTCCCGACGGCGCCCTCGTAACGGTGCATGTCCTGGATCGATTTGAGCAGCGCGGGACCGGAGCGGTCGCGGGTGGTGTCCCCGCGGAACAGGCCGCCGAAGCCGGGCAGCAGGCTGAAGCGGGCGACGAGGACGAACAGCACCACCAGGGCCGCCAGGGCGGCGGCCACCCGCCCCCACCACGGAATCCCGGTTCGGCGCCGCGGGGTTGCCGACACGTCGGAGGAACGCGAAGAGGTGTCCATACCCACCGTTTACCCCGCCGGGCGCGGAGCACGGCTCCCCGGCATGCTCCGGCCGACGGCGCGGCCGCGGCGGTGAGGGCCGGCCCGGGGGTCCGGACCGGCCCTGGCAGGGTCCGTCTACCGGCTCAGGCTCCGGCAGTCCTGGTCGTGGTGGCGGTTCAGTGGTCGGAGTAGCTGAAGTCGCCCATGGTCCAGGCGCTCACGTCCCCGATGGCCACGCGGTACATGCCACCGGTCTCCGGGATCCCGACCGTGCCCTGCAGGATCCTCGCGACGTGGAAGTGCAGGTGTGTGGGCGGCCGGCCCTTGCTCGTGGAGGCGCTGAAGATGCCGGAGAACTCGCCCAGCCGGGCCGAGTCCGTCAGCACCTCCGACACACGTTGCCGCCACACGGCTTCAGGCGCCAGCCGGCCGGTGATGACGGCTCCTCCGGCGACCACGGTCAGGGACATCTGAGTGCTTTGCCCGGACTCCACGAGCGCGGCGATGTCAACGAGCAGTTCGTCAGGCTTCGACATGGAAGCCAAGTCTATTCACCTGCCGCCGTCACCCCGCCCCGGCCCGCGTCAACCCGTTGACGTAATAGGGCCGTCGGCGCCGCCCGGTGCCTCCGGCTGCCGGAGCCGGCCGTAAGCGGACGGACAACAGGCCCGCTTGCCGGGTCTATTGACGTGCCCCAGAGACCCTTACATACTGGCGGCCAAATCGATTTGGCCCCGCTGTTGCGGCCCCCGTCCCGGGCCGTGCCGTGGCCATATCCGGAACGAGCCGAACGGAGCTCGCACGTGCCCTGGTCCCGTCCCGTGTCCCGCCGTTCTTCCCCGCCGACGTCCCCCTCCGCACCGGCCGGAGCCGAATCCGGTCCCGCACCCCGTCCCGCACCGGCCGGAGCCGAACCCCGTCCCGAGCCCCATCCCGTGGACGAGGCCCGTCCGCTGGGCAGGATCCTCCTCTTCGGCGTCCAGCACGTCCTGGTGATGGCCGCGACCCCCATCTCGGCGATCTTCCTGATGAGCGCGACGCTCAAGCTCGATGCCGGGCTGACGGTCAATCTGCTCTCCGCGGCTTTCGTCCTCTCGGGGATCGGTTCACTCATCCAGTCGCTCGGCCCCTGGAAGTTCGGTCCGCGGCTGCCGTTCGTCATGCTGCCCGGCGGCGCGCCGCTGATCCTGTTCCTGGCCATCGCCGATCAGCACGGGCTGCGCACCGCGACCGGTGCCGTGATCATCACGGCCGCCTTCTACTTCGTGTTACTGCCGGTCTTCTCCCGGCTGCTCGTCTTCTTCCCCGCCCTGGTCATCGGCACGATGATCGTCATCGTCGGCGTCAACCTCGTGAAGGTCGGGGCGGTCCTCGTCACCGGCCGACCGGGGGAGCCCGGCTTCGCGGACCCCACGCACCTCGCCCTGGGCCTGGCGACGATCGGCTTCACCGTCGCGTTCTACCGGCTGTTCACCGGGATCCTGCGCCAGCTCGCCGTGATGCTCGGCCTCGTCGCCGGTACCGTCCTCGCCTTCGCCCTCGGCTCCGTCGACCTCGGCCGGGCGGCCCACGGCCCGCTGCTGAACGCCCCCCAGCTGCTGCCTTTCGGCTCGCCCCAGTTCAACCTGGTGGCCGCGCTGCCCCTGATGCTCTACAGCATCGCCTCGATGGCCGAGGCCACGGGCCAGACCGTGATCAACGCCGAGGCGGTGGGCAAGCAGATCGACCGGCGCACCGACGTGCCCAAGACCATCCGGGGTGACGCCGCGGCCTCCCTCATCGGCGGTTTCTTCGGGCTGCCGCTGATGGTGACCAGCGGCGAGAACATCGGCATCGTCCGCGTGACCGGGGTGCGCAGCCGCTACGTCACCGCCGCGGCCGGCGCCGTGCTGATCCTCATCGGCTTCCTCGCCCCCGTCACCCGGGTGATCGCCGTGGTGCCCTCGGCGGTCGTCGGCGGTACCGCCATGGTCGTCTTCGCCGTGATCACCGTGCTCGGCATCCAGATGCTGGGCCGCGCCGACCTCGACCGGCACACCCACACCTTCGTCTGCGCCGTCGCCCTCGCGCTCGGCCTGCTCCCCATCCTGGTCCCGGGCGTGTACGCGGGCTTCCCCCCGGGCGTCCGGATCCTCCTCGAAAGCGGCGTCGCCGTCGGGGCGTTCACCGCGGCCGTGCTCAACGTCCTGTTCCACCACACCCGCCCGGGCCCCGTGCGCAAGCCGGCCCCGGTACCCGATCCGGCGACGGCCGACGCCCGGCCCGCACATTCGTGAACCCCTCCAGCGGAAAGAGAACCATGAGCAACACCCTGTCACCGGCCTTCCTGCAGGGAACCGGCCCGCGGCTGTTCGTACCCGAGGTGGTGATCACACCCCAGGGGGCCCTCGAAGCCCATGCCGTCGTCGTGGCCGACGGCTCCTTCGCCGCGGTCGGCCCCGCCGCCGAACTGGAACGCCGAAACCCCCGGCTGACGCCCGTACGGCTGCCCGGCCACGCGCTGATGCCCGGCTTCGTCGACGCCCACCACCACCTGACCCAGAGCTTCGGGGCGGCGCTGGCCTTCGGTGAACCCTCGGAGATATTCCGCCGGGTGTGGGCGCCCCTGGAGGCCGCGCTGGACGAGGAGTCCGCCTACGTGGCGGCGAAGCTCGCGGCGCTGGAGGCGCTGCGCGGCGGGTTCACCACCGTGGCGGACGCCGGGACCCGGGCCGCCGTGGACGTGGAGGCCGTGGCGTCCGCGACGCGCGACGCCGGCATCCGCTGCGTGCTCGCCCTCCTCTGCAACGACGCCCCCGCCCCGGAACGGGCCACGGGCGCCGGGCACTGCGGTGCGCCGGGCGGCGACGTCCTCGCGGCGGCCGAGAAGCACCTGGCCCGTTACGCCGCGGACGACCTGGTCCACCCCTCCCTCGCGGTCTCCGTCCCCGAAGCCGCGACGGACCGCACCCTGCACGCCACCGCCCGCCTGGCGGCGGAAGCGGACGCCGTCGTCCAGATCCATGCCAACGAGCACCTCGTCGCCGTCGAACGCTCCCTGGTGACGCACGGACTGCGCCCCCTGGAACACCTGCACCGCGTGGGCGCCCTGGGGCCCCAGCTGCTGGCGGCCCACGCCACCCTCCTGACCCCCGGCGAGCTCACCCTGCTCGCCGACACCGGGACCGCCGTCAGCTACAACCCGGTGGCCAGCGCCTGGAAGGGCAACGCCGTCGCCCCGGCGGCCCTCATGGCGGAGCGCGGCATCCGCCTCGGGCTGGGGACGGACGGAACCCGCGGCGACGCCTTCCGGCTGGCCGACGCGGCCGAGACCGCGCAGCGCCTGGCCTACGGGCTCGCCTCCGGCGACTCCTCCTGCGGGGCCGGCTGGACCTGGCTGGAGCACGCCTCCCGCGGCGGGGCCGACGTCCTAGGCCTCGCCGACCGTGCGGGCACCGTGAGCGAAGGGGCCGCCGCCGACTTCCTGCTGGTCGACATCACCACGCCCGAGCTGCGGCTGTCGTGGGACCTGCCCTGGGAGCTGGTCCGGCGCGGCAACCGGGACCAGATCAGCGCCGTGTTCGTCGCGGGCCGCCTGCGGCTGTGGCAGGGATGGCCGCCCGACTGGGACGGGCCGGCCCTGGTGGAGCGGGCGGCCGGACTCGCCCGCGCCGTCGTGGGGCGGGCCGCGGTGACCCGTACGCATCCCACCTCCTCCGCCGCCCGCGCGGAGCGCCGCGGCAGGCGGAGCGTGGCACGGTGACCACGCAGGCCCTGGTGGTCCTGGCGGTGACGGTCGCGGTGGCGGCGTTCGTCCAGGGCGCCGGCGGACTCGGGTTCGCGCTGATCGTCGCCCCGGTGGCCGGTCTGCTGGACCCGGCCCTCGTGCCGGTGTTCGTCCTGGCGTCGATGATCCCGCTCAACGCGTACGTCGCCTGGCGGGAGCGGGCCAGCCTCGACCTGCGCGGCGCCGGCTGGATCACCGGGGCGCGGCTCGCGGCCACCCCCGGCGGGCTCCTGCTGCTGTGGGCGATCCCCGCCGGGCGGCTCGGCCTCTTCGTGGGGGCGGCCACCGTGCTGGCGGCGCTCGTCAGCCTGGCCGCCCCGGCCTTCACGCCCTCCCGCGGGGCGTACGTGGGTGCCGGACTGGTGACCGGGCTGACCGAGACCGCGACCGGGGTCGGCGGGCCGCCGCTCGCCCTGGTCTACCAGCACCGCCCGGCCGCCGAGTTGCGGGCCACGATCGCCGTGTGCTTCCTCGTCGGCGAAGTGGCCTCGCTGGCCCTGCTGTTCGCGACGGGCCGGGCAGCGCCGGCCCAGCTGGGCCAGGCCGTGCTGCTGCTGCCGGCCCTGGCCGCGGGAGCCTGGCTCAGCAGGCTGGTGCACCACCGGCTCGACGCCCGCCGGACGAGGCTGTTCGTCCTGGTCTTCGCCCTGGTGTCCGGGGCGCTGCTCATGCTGGGTCCGTGACCCGCAGCGACGAGGCGCGGGGGACGAGGCGGGGGGGGGGGGGGGGGGCCCGCGCGCGCGGGGGCCCGGCCCCCCGCCGCGCCCGCGCGGCCCCCGCCCCTTATCTCATCAATCTCTGTGCTTTAGA
>NZ_JBEXRC010000058.1:0-44804 GCF_040612915.1 Streptomyces sp. NPDC006326
ATCGCGAAGCGACGCGAACGAAGAGAGCGCCCTTGACGGCCCGGCACGACACGGAAGGACAGTGGACTGACGGGACGCCCCCGGAACTTCTCCGACCCCGCCCCCGGGAATCCCGCCCCCCGAAGCCCCCGCCCCCTCCCACCCCCACCCCCCCCGCCAACCCCGCCCCCTACCCCCGCCCCAACAGCACCGTTCCCGACGAGCAGAACCAGCCGCCCGTGCCCGAGGCCAGGGCGATCTCCGGTAGGGCGCCGTTCCGCTTGGTGACCTGGCGGTCCGGGCCCGCTTCGCCGCGGAGTTGGCGGACCGCCTCCACCAGGAGGAACAGGCCGCGCATGCCGGGGTGGCACGCCGAGAGGCCGCCGCCGTCGGTGTTCACCGGGAGCTCGCCGTCCCGCAGGAGCCGGCCCTTCTCCACGAAGGCTCCGCCCTCGCCCTTCGCGCAGAAGCCGAGGTCCTCCAGGGTCACCAGCGTCATGTAGGTGAAGGCGTCGTAGATCTCGGCGACGTCCACGTCCGCCGGGGTGAGCCCCGCCCGCTCGAAGGCCAGGCGGCCCGAGACCGCCGCGGGGGACACGGTGAAGTCCTCCCATTCCGACATGGTGGTGTGGGAGACGGACGTACCCGAGCCCAGGATCCAGACGGGAGCCTTGGCGGTGTCGGGGACGTAGTCCTCCGCCGCCAGCAGCACCGCGCAGCCCCCGTCCGAGCGGATGCAGCAGTGCAGCTTGGTGAAGGGGTCGGCGATCATCTCCCCCGACAGCACGTCCTCCACGGTGATCGGGTCGCGGAACATGGCGTCCGGGTTGGCGGCCGCGTTCGCCCGGGCCTGGACGGCCACCGCGGCGAGCTGCTCCAGGGTCGTCCCGTACGCGTGCATGTGGCGCCGCGCGGCCATCGCGTACTTGGAGACCAGGGTGTGCCCGTACGGCACCTCGAACTGCAGCGGTCCCCGCGCGCCGAAGGACAGGTTCGAGGTGCGGCGCCGGGCCTTGATGTCCGCGCGGGCCGTGGAGCCGTACACCAGGAGCACTGCGTTGGCGTGCCCGGCGGCGATGGCGTCCGCCGCGTGGGCCGCCATGACCTCCCAGGTCGAGCCGCCCACGGAGGTGGAGTCGACCCAGGCGGGGCGCAGTCCCAGGTACTCGGCGACTTCGACGGGTGCGAGCGTGCCGAGGCCCGCCGAGGCGAAGCCGTCGATGACCGCGCGGTCCAGGCCGGAGTCGGCCAGTGCCCTGCGGGCGGCCTGTGCGTGCAGGGCGTACGGGGTGGGGCCGTCCACGCGGCCGCAGTCCGAGAGGGCGATGCCGACGACCGCCACCCTGCGGCGGGCGGCGGGAGGCTGGGCGGAGGCGGGTCCGCTGAGGGGTCCAGGCATGGCCCGACGGTACATCTGACGCAACGTCAGATGCTAGGGCGCGATCGCGCGCAGTGCCCGGATCCCCGCGCCCGCCCCCCTGTGCATCCGCGGCCGGCCGCCCTAACATGACGGCCCGTCAGATACGGGGAGGAGCCCGCCGATGGACGCCGCCTTCACCGCGGAGCAGGACGAGGTACGCCGCACCCTGCACGAGATCCTGGGCAAACGCTGCGGACCGGACGAGGTCAAGGCCGCCGTCCGCACCGCCGCCGGCTACGACCGGGAGCTGTGGCAGCAGCTGTCGCAGCGGCTCGGCCTGCCGGGCCTCGCCATCGCCGAGGAGTACGGAGGAGTGGGCTGCACCCCCGCCGACCTGGCGCTGGCCTGCGAGGAGACCGGGCGGGTGCTGCTGCCCTCGCCGCTGTTCGCCACCGCGTCCCTCGCGGTGCCGCTGATCACCGCCCTCGGCAGCGCCCCGCAGCGCGCCGCCCTGCTTCCCCGGCTCGCGGTCGGCGGGCTCACGGCCGCCCTGGCCGTCGCGGGCCCGGCGCTGGCCACCGCCCTCGCGCTGACCGGCGACAACGCCGCCGGAGAGTGGTCCGGCGGGGGCCGGGCCGGCGGGGTGCAGGCCCGCACGGGCGAGGACGGCGGCTGGCGGCTGTACGGGGAGGTGGCCCAGGTGCTCGACGGGCACAGCGCCTCCGTGCTGGTCGTCGCCGCACACGCCGGCGGTTTCGCCCGCAGCCGGACCCTGCTGTTCCTCGTACGGGAGGACGCGCCCGGCCTCGTACGGTCGCGGCAGGCCACCCTGGACGAGACCCGCCCGCAGGCCCGGGTCCAACTGCGCGACGTACCGGCAGAGTTGCTGGGAACCGGCGGGGAGGACGTGCTCGGCGCGCTCGCCGCCACCGGGCGCACCGCCGCCGCGGTCCTGGCCGCCGAGGCGGTCGGCGCGGCCGGACAGGCGCTGGCCCGCACGGTGGAGCACGTCCGCCAACGGGAGCAGTTCGGCCGGGCGATCGGATCGTTCCAGGCGGTCAAGCACCGCCTCGCCGACCTGTACGTACAGGTGCAGGCGGCCCGCTCGGCGGCCTACTACGCCGCCTGGGACCCCCGGCAGGGCGCTCTGGCCCTCGCGCAGGCCCTGGACGCCCTCCGGCTGACCGCGGGCGAGGCGATCCAGCTGCACGGCGGCATCGGCTTCACCTGGGAGCACGAGGCCCACCTCTACTTCAAGCGGGCGGCGGCCGACGAGCTCCTGTTCGGCCCGGTCCACCGGCTGCGCGCGCACGCCGCTCACCGGGCGGGCCTGTTCGCCGCCCCCGCCACGACCGACCACAGCGACAGCGACACCGAAAGGGTGACCGCGTGAAGACTCCGATGGCCGGGCCGGCTCCCGGCGTCAGGCTCATGCAGAAGATCTCCTCGACCCTGGTCTTCGCCAGGATCGCACCGCACTTCATCCCCGCCCTCGACAAGGCCGTGCACAGGCTGACCCGCGGCAAGGTCATCCTCAGCGCCCAGATGCTCCCCGGCGTGATCCTCACCGCCAAGGGCGCGAAAACGGGCGAGCCGCGTACCACGCCGCTCGCCTGCATGCCGGAGGAAGGGGGCGCGAGCTGGATCCTGATCGGCTCCAACTTCGGCCGTCCCGGTCATCCGGCCTGGACCGCGAACCTGCTCAAGCACCCGGAAGCGCAGGTGAGTTGGAAGGGCCAGGACATCGCCGTACGGGCTCGGCTGCTGGAGGGCGAGGAGCGCGCGGCGGCGTGGCGGGCGGTGCTGCGGTTCTGGCCGCCGTACGCGACGTACCAGGCGCGCATCGAGCGCGAAATCCGGCTGTTCCGCCTGGAGCGTCGCTGATCGCGGCGGACGACCGAAGGGGGAGGTGACCCCGGAGGGGCGAAGGGAGGGAAGGGGCGGCCGAGGAGGGGAGGCGGCCGAAGGGGGAGCGGCCGGCCGGCGCGCGGCGGACCCGGGCGGGGTCCGCCGTTACCTGGTCGGCTTCTTGCCGGTGATGCCCAGGTGGACGAGCAGCGCCAGGTTCGGCTTGAGCTCGGCCTGCTTGACGCCCCAGGTCTGGAAGCCCTTCTGGTGCGAGGCGACCGCGGCCAGCATGGCGACCAGCGAACCGGCCATCGCCGCCGGGCTGAGGTCCTTGTCGACCTTGCCCTTGGCCTGGAGCTCCTTCATCGACTCCGTGAGGGAGTTGGTGACGGAATTCAGGATCTTCATGCGGATCTTGTAGAAGCGTTTGTCGCCCTCGGCCGCGCCGAGGTCGACGACCCGCAGGATGGCGTCGTTGCGCCGCCAGAAGTCCAGGAATCCCTCGACGAGTTCCTCGGCGGCCTGCCAGCCCGCCTTGCCGACCCAGTTGCGGCCCTCGACGAGCGTCGTCAACTGCGCGCCCTCGGTGGCCATTTCCTCGGCGATCTCCAGGACGGCGCCCTCGACGTCCGGGAAGTACTGGTAGAAGGTCGCGGGGGACGTGCCGGCCTTGCGGGCGACATCGATCACCTTCACGTCGCGGTACGGCGAGGAGCTGAGCATCTCGCCGAGGCAGTCGAGCAGCTTCTGCCGCGTCGCCTGACCGCGCCGACCGGCAACGCGGCCGTCGACGGTGCGTACTTGTCCTGTCATGCCGTCAGCTTACCGAGGGGTGATCCGGGCGCGATTCGGCCGCCTGCAAATGGGGTGACGGGGCTCCTGGCCTGGGCGTGAGCCGCCCCCGTGGGTGCTTCCCGAAGGATTCCGGCCGACCGCATGCCGCCGGCGCCCGCCGGGTGCGCACCCGGCGCCCGTCCTGGCGCGCACCCGGTGCCTGTCCTGGCGCGCACCCGGTGCCCGTCCCGCGCCCCTCCCGCCCCCGGACCCCGGCCCGCCCGCTTCCTCTCCATATCCCCCGATTAGTCTTATCAACAGGGTGTGGACAAGACCTCGGGCGGATCATGGCCGAGGGGGAGGGTACGCACCCCCGCACAACGGAAGGAAACGGGCCATGGCCGCATTCGCGGAGGGCACACCCTGCTGGGTGGACGCCTCCCTTCCGGACGTCGAGGCGGGCAAGCGCTTCTACGGTGAGCTCTTCGGGTGGACCTTCGGGGAGGGCGCCGGCGAGTACGGCCACTACACCCAGGCCTACAGCCGCGGCCGCAACGTCGCCGCCCTCGCCCCCAAGCCCGACGGCCGCATGCCCACCGTCTGGGGGATCTACCTCTACACCTCCGACGCCTACGCCTGCGCCGCCCGCATCCGCGCCTCCGGCGGCCAGATGGTGATGGATCCGCAGCCCGTGGGCCCGTACGGCACCGCCGCCCTGGCCGCCGACCCCGGCGGGGCCGTCTTCGGCCTGTGGCAGCCCGGCACCCACCACGGCTTCGAGGCGCAGCAGGAGCCGTACACCTACTGCTGGAGCGAGCTCTACACGCGGGCCCGCGACGCCGTCGACGTCTTCTACGCCAACGTCTTCGGCTACGTCCCCGAGGACCAGGACGACGACGGCAGCGGCTTCGAATACCGCCTGTGGTCCCCGCCCGGCAGCGCGCCGGGCGCCGAGACCGCCGTCCTCGGCCGCAGCCTGATCACCGACGCCTTCCCCGACATCATGCCCGCGCACTTCCTCGCCTACTTCGCCGTCCCCGACTGCGACCGGTCGGTCGGGGTGGTGCAGCGGCTCGGCGGCCGGGTCACCGCCGACCCCGTCGACACGCCGTACGGCCGGATCGCGGTCGTCGCCGACAACCAGGGCGCGGTCTTCGCGCTGCTCTCGGAGCACGGCACGGAGCAGCCCGCCCAGGGGTCCTGATCCGCACGAGGGGCCCGGCGGCTGCCGTGGGGCGACACGGCCTCGGCGCGGGCCTGACAGAATCGGGGTTGCGCGACCCCGGGCGGCGCCCGGGATGAGACGCTGCACGGGGCCGACCGCCGTGCCGGCGCGCGTGCAGGTGGAAACGGGCCCGGCAAGGGCCCGTACGGGGAGGTGTGAGGCGAGTGGTGGAGCAGCTGACGCAGCACGACCCGAGACGGATCGGCCCCTTCGAGGTGCTGGGACGGCTCGGCGCCGGCGGCATGGGGCTGGTCTATCTCGCACGGTCGGCATCCGGGCGCCGGGTGGCGATCAAGACGGTGCGCACCGAGCTCGCCGAGGACCAGCTGTTCCGGGTGCGCTTCACGCGTGAGGTGGAGGCGGCGCGCGCCGTCTCCGGCTTCTACACCGCGGCCGTCGTCGACGCGGACCCGCGGGCCGCGGTGCCGTGGCTGGCGACCGCGTACGTCCCGGCGCCCTCCCTGGAGGAGATCGTCAACGAGTGCGGCCCGATGCCCGCCCAGGCCGTACGGTGGCTGGCCGCCGGCATCGCGGAGGCGCTGCAGTCCATCCACGGGGCCGGGCTCGTCCACCGCGACCTGAAGCCGTCCAACGTGCTCGTCGTCGAGGACGGCCCGCGCGTGATCGACTTCGGCATCGCGAGCGGCGTCTCCAACACGCGCCTGACCATGACGAACGTCGCCGTGGGCACGCCCGCCTACATGTCGCCCGAGCAGGCGAAGGACTCGCGCAGCGTCAAGGGCGCCAGCGACGTCTTCTCGCTCGGCTCGACGCTGGTGTTCGCGGCGACCGGGCACCCGCCCTACCACGGGGCCAACCCGGTGGAGACGGTGTTCATGCTGCTGCGGGAGGGCCCCAACCTGGAGGGGCTGCCCGAGGAGCTGCGGCCGCTGATCGAGTCCTGCATGCAGATGGACGCGGCCCTGCGGCCGACCCCGGCGGACCTCCAGGCGCAGCTGGCCCCGCACCTCTTCGACGGCGGTGACGACAGCGGGACGGCGTCCGCGTGGCTGCCCGGCCGGGCCGTCGCGATGATCGAGGCCCGGCGGGCCGGCCAGCGTACGGCGGCCGCCGCCGTCCCGGCGCCGGGGCCGCGGGGCGCCGCGGGACCCGGCTCCAGCCCCGCCACGCACCGCCGCGAGCCCCGCGGCGCCGACCCCTGGGTGGACCCGCGGACCGGCCAGCCCGTGCCGCAGCGCCCCCAGCACCCGCCGAGGCAGGTGTCCTCCGCGCCCTCCGGCGAGCCGGTCCGCCTCGGCGGCTCCCCGGTGCCGATCGGGCCCGGACCGCGGGCGACCGCCTCGGCGCCCGCGGCGCACGCCCCGGGCGCGGACTCGGCGACCGGCTGGGTCCGGCCGCCGGGGGGTGCGGGGGCGGGCTCCTCCGCGGCCGTCCACGCCGCGGGAGCGGCCGCGGCCGTGCCGAACCCCGGCCCGTCCCCGGACAGCGGCCGCTGGCGCCCCTGGCGCTTCCGCATGTCGAACGAGGTCTGGGGCACCCCGGCCGTCGCCGGTGACCTGCTCTACGTCACCTCCTTCGAGGTGCACGCCCTGGACGTGGCCAGCGGCCGCCGCCAGTTCAAGACGCGCGACGTGGCCTGGTCCATGGCGGTGGCCGACGGCCGCATCCACGCCTCCGACGGCCCCTCCCTCTACGCCCTGGACGCCTCCGACGGCTCCGAGCGGTGGCGGCTGTCCACCGACGCCTGGGTGTACGCGCTGCGCGCCGAGCGGGGCACCGTCGTCTCCGTCACGCGCGGCGGCGGCGTACAGGCCTGGGAGGCCTCGAACGGCCAGAAGCTGTGGGAGCTGACCGGCGCCCAGAGCGACTTCGAGACCCCGGAGGCGGCACCCGTCCTGCACGACGGGACGGTGTACGTGTGGCAGGACGCGCGGCTGCGCGCGCTGGACGCCCGCTCCGGCCGGGAGTCGTGGTCGTACCCGGTCGGCGACGCGGCCTCCTGCGGGAACGTGCCCGTGCGGGTCACCCCGGCGCCGGACGGCAACGTGTACGTCGCAGCGGGCACCCGTGTCCTGTCCGTCGACCGGGCCTCGGGCCGGGTCCGCTGGCACTTCGAGGCCCCCGCGGTCTTCCTGGCTCCCCCCGCCTTCGCGCCCGGCGCGGCGGTCACGGGCGGCGGCGTCTACCTCGCGGACTACCTGGGCACCGTCTACGCCCTCGACGCGGCCACCGGCAAGGACCGCTGGCGCATCGCGACCGAGCCGCGGTCCTCCGCGGACCCGGTGGTGGTCGCCCACGGCAACGTCCACCTGGGGGCGGGCAGCGCCCTGTACACGCTGGACGCGGTGACGGGCACCCCGAAGTGGCGGTTCGCGGCGGGCGGCGAGATCACCGGCCTGCCGGCGGTCGCGGACGGCCGCGTGCACTTCGGCTCGGCGGACCACTGCCTGTACACGCTGGACGCGGCGGGCGGCCAACTGCGGTGGAAGCTGGCCACGGGCGGGGAGATCACCGGCGCCCCGGTCGCCGAGGCGGGCGTGGTCTACGCGTGCAGCAAGGACCGCTGCGTGTACGCCCTGGACGCGGCGAAGGGAACGGGCACCCGTACGGCCGGCTGAGCCCGTTTCCGGCCCCGCCGGGTCGCGTACGGCACCGGGAGTGACAGGATGGACCCCATGAGCAACGTCTACTTCGACATCACCATCGACGGCCAGCCTGCCGGCCGTATCGTCTTCAACCTCTTCGACGAGGTCGTCCCGAAGACCGCCCAGAACTTCCGCGAGCTCGCCACCGGCCAGCACGGCTTCGGCTACGCGGGCTCCCCGTTCCACCGCGTCATCCCGCAGTTCATGCTGCAGGGCGGTGACTTCACCAACCAGAACGGCACCGGCGGCAAGAGCATCTACGGCGAGAAGTTCGCCGACGAGAACTTCCAGCTGAAGCACGACCGCCCGTACCTGCTGTCGATGGCGAACGCCGGCCGCAACACCAACGGCTCGCAGTTCTTCATCACCACCGTCGTCACCCCGTGGCTGGACGGCAAGCACGTCGTCTTCGGCGAGGTCGTCGAGGGCCAGGACGTGGTGGACCAGATCGAGAAGCTCGGCACCCCGTCGGGCGCCACCCGCGGCAAGATCGAGGTCGCCGCCTCGGGCGTCGTCGAGGGCTGATCACCCCGCCGCTCCGGCAGGCCGGCCCCGTTCCGCTTGTTCCGGAACGGGGCCGCCGCCATGTCCGGGACCTGTGCCCGGGCCCGATGCACGTGCTCATAGGATGATCCTTCGATCACGGTAAGCGGGAGTACGGGGGCCGATTCGGCATGGCGTCGTTCGACACGGAGTGGGCCGGGCTCAAACAACAGGCGGCGGGCGGGCCGCAGATGCACCTCGCCAGTACCGCGGCAACCGACGGCGGTGGCGGCGGCGACGGTGACCTGACGTCCGACAAGGCGGTCTGGAACCGGGCCAGTCAGGACCTCGGCGGCCTGTCGAGGAGCATCAAGGGCGCCCTGGGGGCACTGGAGACGGGGCAGAAGGGCGCCGCGCTGACCGGTGTGGAGAGCGCGACGGCCCAGGCAGAGCTGTACCAGTCCTGGAAGACGTACCTGGAGGGGCTGTCGGGCAAGTGCACGTCCCTCCAGGGCCCGCTGGAGAAGGCGGGCAAGGGTCAGTACGCGAACGACGAGGACATCAAGGGCGGTTTCGCCCAGATCAACGGCCAGTACAAGGACACGCCCGCCACCGGCGGCAGCGGCGGGGGCCGGTGAGCCTGAGCGATGGATTACGCAGCACTCAAGGCCCTCAAGCCGTCCGAGTTCACCGAGGCCGCCGACGGCTACAAGGCCGTCAGCGACATGGCCGACCACGGCTACGGGGACGCGGAGGGCCAGATCTCGGCGCGACTCCGGGCCGGTCTCAAGGGCGTGGCCGTGGAGGCGGCGCTGGGATCGCTCCGGGACCTGGCGAAGAACTTCCACTACGTACAGGTGGAATGCGGACTGGCCGCCACCTCCCTGAAGGCCCTCGCGGCCGCGATGACGGACGCGAAGAAGAAGCTGGAAGCAGCCCTCGAAGACGCCGCGCACGCGAAGTTCACGGTGGGCGCGGACGGTTCGGTGAGCTACCCGCCCGGCGGCGAGGAGAAGGACGGGAAGGTGCCCGAGGGCGGCACCGTCACCGGCAGCGCCAAGGGCAAGCCCTCCGGCAACGTGATCGACCCGACGCGGGACGCCAACAACCTGGCCGACGCCCTGGAGCGGCAGGCGGCGAACATCCACCCCAACCCGAACTTCGGCAAGGCGGTGGAGATCGCCAACCGCATCGCCCAGGCCGTCGCCGAGGCCACCGAGGCCGACACCCTGTGGGCACCCAAGCTCCGCAAGCTCAAGGCCGACGACGACCTGGTCGTCTCCGACAAGGACTGGGCGGACGTCCAGAGCGACACCTCGGACGTCCGCGCGGGCGCGAAGGACTACCTGGACCACATCAAGCCGCCGCCCAAGGGCGACGACCCGAAGGCGAACGCCGACTGGTGGAAGGGCCTGTCACCGGACGAGCAGTCCGCGTACCTGTCCCTGAACGCGGCGGAGGTGGGCGCGCTGGACGGACTGCCCTCGGTGGTCCGCGACGAGGCCAACCGCACCGTACTGGCGGAGACCAAGGCCCAGTTCCAGATCAGGCTGGACGGGATTCCCCCGGAGCCGCAGAAATGGAACACTTCGGGCAGAGACTACCCGGCTGCCGCAATCAACCCTGCGTGGCGCGAATGGGACAGGAAGTACGGGAAGGACAAGGCGTTCCTGGACAAGAACCTCAAGGGCATGAACGCCATCCAGGCCCGGTTCGACGCGACGGGAAAGGAGGGCCTGCCGGAGGCCTACCTGCTGGGCTTCGACACCAAGGGCGGAGGGCGTGCCATCGTCGCCAACGGCAACCCTGAAACGGCCGACCACACGGCGGTATTCGTCCCTGGTACGTTCACCAGCATCGAGAAGAGCGAGGACTACATCGGGCACATGGGCGAACTGTGGAAGAAAACCCACGCCCAGGTGCCCGGTCAGGACGTGTCCACCATCACCTGGATCGGCTACGACGCCCCGCAGAGCATCGCCCCCGAGGCCATGAAGGAGAAGTACGCCCACGCGGCGGCCCCCGACCTGAACCACTTCATGGCCGGTCTGGAGCAGGTCCAGGGCGGCGACGGGAAGAGCCACACCACGCTCATCGGCCACAGCTACGGCAGTACGGTCGTGGGTGCGGCATCGAACGCGGGCGACCTGCGCGCCGACGACATCCTCGTGGCCGGCAGCCCAGGCATGCTGGTCGGCCATGCCAAGGACCTGGACGTCGAAGAGGGCCACGTGTGGTCGGAGGCGGCCTCCTTCACCAAGGACCAGGTGCCGGCGGGCGGCAAGGTCGCAGGGCTCGGCGGCGGTACGCCATTCTGGAAGGAATTGCTGCCGTTCGGAGCGATCTGGGGGCAGAACGTACCCTCTGACGAGGATTTCGGGGCGAATATCATGGACAACGATGCCGACAGTCACACCGACTACTGGAGAAAGGATTCGTTCAGCCTTGAAAACCAGGCGAGAGTGGTTGCCGGCCGTTACGACAAGGTCGTCCTTGACTGACGTGAAGAATTCAGCGGGTGGTCGCAGAACGTCCAGAGCGCTGAAGGCCACGGCTCTGGCACTTGTTCTTGCCGGATCGCTGTCCATGTTGTCTGTGGGGTGTTCGAACGTGAAAGAACTGAATTACAAGCCGGTCAGGTTGGATCCCGATCCGGCGCGCACGAAGACGAAGCAGGTCTCCAGCCGCCTGCTGGAGATGACCGGGATCAAGGGCAAGGTGACCGAGCCCGGCCCGAGCGTTTCGCGCTGCAGAGAGTACGGCGACGACCTGTTCTCCACGGACCACCCGTGGTCGGTGTACGAGATCTCCGACGAGCAGGTCGAGGAGGGCATGCAGAACCTGCGCAAGGCGCTCGGCGAGAACGGCTGGAAGATCACCAAGGACGGCAAGGCCAACAGCAAGGCCCAGGACCCGGAGATCTACGCCGAGAACAAGGCCGAGCAGTTCGCCGTGCACATCACGGGTATGAAGAAGTCGGCCACCGGCGGCTCGCTGATCCTCTTCAATGTCGTATCCGCCTGTTACCGCGCGGCCTCCGCCTCCGCCCTCGACGGCGAGTACTGACCCGGCCGCGTTACGGGCGGTGCCCGTCGCCGTCCGCGGGCCAGTGCTCGTCGGGCGGGGGGCCGACCCGTTCCGGGGATTCCCGCCGGGGGCGGCCGCTCATCACCGCCGCCGCCAGGAGCAGCAGGGCGCCGGCGCCGAAGGCGTTGGCCACCCCGTCTCCGATCCCGCGGCCGCCGCCGCTGACCGAGAGGCTGCCCGCCGCCTGCCCCTGGCGGACCATCCAGAGCACCGTGAAGCCGAGGACGATGATCCCGGCCAGCGCCATCAGCAGCCGCGAGCGCAGCACGACCGCACCGAGGGTGAGGACGGCGGCGACCAGGAACGGCAGCAGGGGCGAGCCCAGCAGGGCGGCCTCGTGGTCGGTGATGCCGGCGGCGGTGAAGAGGTCCTGCAGGCGGTAGTCGCGGCCGGGACGGCCGTCGTACCAGGCGCGGAACGGGCTCCAGACGGCGGCCGCCGCTCCGGCCAGGCCCAACAGCGAACCGATGACGTTGCGGATCATGCCCGCCCTCCGGGGTAGCGGTCCCTGGTCCCTGGTCCGAAGCTACGCCTTCGTCCCGGCCCCCGCACGCCGGTGATAGCGTGGCCCGCCGTTGTCCAGGGAGGGGATCGCGTCATGGTGGCCGGCCGTCGTATCAGGTTCACCGCGGTGCTGGTGGCCGTCGTGTTCGCACTCACCGGGTTCTCGCACGGCGGCCACGGCAGCCACGGCGGGAAGAGCAGCAGCGGCGGCAGTGGCGGCGGATGCTCCAGCTCGAAGAAGCGCAGCAGCTACCACAGCACCAGCGACAACAACAACACCAACGGCAGCGGCAAGTCGACCCCCTCCCCGACCAAGAGCGCCCGCCCGCCCGCGCACGCCCAGGTCGTCAGCTGCGCCGGCCCCGGCAGCCCGAAGGCCGTCCTCCGGGTCACCTCCGACGTGGACACGACGCGCACCGTCGACGTACCGGTCGTCTTCCAGGGCGCGGGCGGCGTTCTCGACCGCACCTCCGTCCGCGTGACCCTCAAGGCCCGGGAGACCCAGACCGTCACGGCCGCGATGGTCCACGAGGACAAGGCCGCCGAAACCACGTCCTGCACCGTCGGCATCATCGACTAGCGCACCCGCGGCGCCGGTGCCTCCCCGCGCGCCGTGAACAGGGCCGCCTGCCGGTCCGCGGGGAGGTTCCCCAGGGCGATCAGGGCGGGGGCCTGGGCCAGGGCCTGCTGCAGGGCCGCCTGCTTCGCCGACCACATGGCCCGTACGGTGCCCTGCACGGCCTCCGGCGGGAGGCCGGCCAGGGTCGTCGCCGCGCGCAGGGCCGCCGCGAGCAGCTCCTCGGGGTCGGCCAGCTCCGAGACCAGGCCGATCTCGTACGCCCGCTGCGCGGAGAGCCGTTCCGCGGTCCCCATCAGGGACATCCGGGCCGCCTCCCCGAACGGCATCCGCTGCGCCATGTAGACCGCCTCGTAGGCGCTGACCATCCCGTACGTGGTGTGCGGGTCGAAGAAGGTCGCCGTCCGGGCGGCGATCAGGAACTCCGATTCGCCCAGCAGGTAGAACGCCCCGCCGCACGCCATGCCGTTGACGGCGGCGACCACCGGCTTCCACAGGTCGTTGGCCTTCGGCCCCACCGCGAGCAGCGGATCGTCGACCGAGTAGGGGGAGGGGGGCTGGGGAACGGACACGCCGCGGTCGATGCCCGTGCAGAAGGCGGCCCGTCCGGCGCCGGTGAGGACCACCGCCCGGACCTCCTCCTCGTGGCGCAGCTCCCGCCACAGGGCGCTCAGTTCGGCCGCCGTCGCGAGGTCGATGGCGTTGTGCCGGCGCTCCCGGTCCAGGGTGACGACCGCGACCCCGCTCGCCTTGTCCCGCTCCACCCGCAGCGTCATGACTTCTCCAGTACCCAGCGGGGCACGGTGATGCCGCCGGTTTCGGTGAAGACCGCCTGCACCCGTGCGCCGATGCGCAGCCGCGCCGGGTCCACCGAGTTCAGCGGGGCGTCGGCCGAGGTGACGAGATTGCCCGCGAGGCGGATGTGCGGGGCGTCGGCCAGCTCGACGAGGACCACGTTGTACGGGGCCTGCGCGGCGTACGCGGGCAGCAGCGGCGGGTGGGGCAGGACGTAGGACCAGATGCGGCCGCGGCCGCTCATCGGGCGCCACTCCGAGTCGAAGGACTGGCAGTGCGGGCAGCACGGGCGCGGCGGGAAGCGGAGCCGTCCGCAGGAGGTGCAGGCCTGGATGCGCAGTTCGCCGCGGGCGGCGTACTCCCAGAAGGGGGCGCCGTCCTCGTCCGGCACCGGCACCAGGAGGTCTGCGGTGTCTTCGGCGGCAGCGGTCATGGTCGGCTCCTCAGGCTCGCAGCAGGATGGCGGAGGTCGGGACGCCCTCGCCCGCCGTCACCAGGCAGGTCGAGGCGTCCGGCACTTGGGCGGTGGAGGTGCCGCGCAGCTGCTTGACGCCCTCGTTGATCAGGTTGAAGCCGTGCACGTAGGCCTCCGACAGGCCCCCGCCGCCCGTGTTGATGGGGAGCCGGCCGCCGGTCTCCAGGGCGCCGCCCTCGGTGAAGGCGGCTCCCTCGCCGCGTCCGCAGAAGCCGTAGCCCTCCAGGGACAGCGGGATCAGCGGGGTGAAGGCGTCGTAGATCTGGGCCACGTCCACGTCCTGGGGGCCGAAGTCGGCGTGCTTCCACAGGTGCCGGGCGGCCGTCCAGGCGGGCCCGGAGAGCGGGTCGTCGTTCCAGTAGTTGACCATGCCGTGGTGCTGGGCGGGCAGGCCCTGGGCGGCGGAGTGCACGTAGACGGGCTTCTGGCGGCAGTCCCGGGCCCGTTCGGCGCTCACGATCACGCAGGCGAGCGCGCCGTCGGTCTCCAGGCAGTTGTCGAAGAGGCAGAGCGGATCGCTGATCATGCGGGAGGTCATGTACATCTCGCGGGTCAGCGGGCGCTCGTACATCATCGCGGCCGGGTTCTCGTTGGCCCGGTTGCGGCAGGCCATCGCGACGTTGAACAGGTGCTCGCGGGTGGCCCCGTACGTGTGCATGTAGCGGCGGGCCAGCATGCCGATCTCGTCGGCCGGGCGCAGCAGCCCGAAGGGCCGGGTCCACTGGCCGGGGGTGGGCAGTTGGACGGTGGTGTTCTTCCAGGGGCGCGGGCCGGAGCCGCGTTTGCGCGAGCGCCAGGCGACACCGACGCTCGCCTGCCCGGTGGCGACGGCGGCGGCGAGGTGGCCCACGGTGGCGCAGGAACCGCCCCCGCCGTAGCCGATCTTGGAGAAGAAGGTGACGTCGCCCGCGCCGATGGCCTTGGCGACCTCGACCTCGTCGGTCTCCTCCATCGTGTACGAGGAGAAGGCGTCGACCTCGGAGGGGGCGATGCCGGCGTCCGCGAGAGCGGCGAGGATCGCCCGGCAGGCCAGCTCCTTCTCGGACTGCGGGAGCCGCTTGGCGAAGGCGGTCTGGCCGATCCCGACTATCGCCGTAGCGTCCTTGAGTGTTGCCGCCATCGCCACCTCCGGGGCTGCGCCAGTACTGACAGCGGCGAAGGCTACAGCTAATCTGACGGATAGTCAGCTAGTGGGAGGGGTGTGCGATGGGCGAGGACGCGCGGGGCGATCTGCGCTGGGGCAGCATCGCGGGACTGGTGCGGGCGGCGGCGGAGCAGTACGCCGACCGCGAGGCCGTCGTCGACGGACGGGTGCGCATCAGCTACGCGCAGCTCGGCGAACGCGTCGAGCGCGCCGCCGCCGCCACGCTCGCGGCCGGTGTCGAACCGGGCGACCGGGTCGCCGTCTGGGCCCCCAATACCCTGGACTGGATCGTCAGCGCCCTCGGAGCCGTCTCGGCAGGCGCCGTGCTCGTCCCCCTCAACACGCGTTTCAAGGGTGCGGAAGCCGCATACGTCCTGCAGCGCAGCCGGGCCCGGCTCCTGTTCATCACCGGCACCTTCCTCGGCACCTCCTACGTCGCCTCCCTGCGCCGGGCCACCGCCGCGGGGGACGGCCCCGGACCGCTGCCGGGGCTGCCGCACCTCGAACAGGTCGTCGTCCTCGCCGAGGACGCCCCCGAGTCCTTCCGCACCTGGAAGGACTTCCTGGCCGGGGGCGACGGCGTGAGCGCCGGGACGGTGCGCGAGCGCGCCGAATCGATCCGCCCCGAGGACCCCTCCGACATCATCTTCACCTCGGGCACCACCGGCAGCCCCAAGGGCGCCGTCATCACCCACGCCCAGTCGCTGCGCTGCTACGACGTCTGGAGCGAGCTCGCCGGACTGCGCGAGGGCGACCGCTACCTGATCGTGAACCCCTTCTTCCACACCTTCGGCTACAAGGCCGGCATCATCGCCTGCCTGATGCGCGGGGCCACCATGGTCCCCCAGCCCGTCTTCAACGTGGACACCGTCCTCGCGAACGTCGCCGCCGAGCGGATATCGGTACTCCCCGGCCCGCCCACCCTCCACCAGTCCCTCCTCGACCACCCCCAGCGCGACCACCACGACCTCTCCGCCCTGCGCCTGGTCGTCACGGGGGCCGCCGTCGTCCCGCTGCGGCTCGTCGAGCGGCTGCGCGGCGAACTGCGCATCGCCACCGTCCTCACCGCGTACGGGCTCTCCGAGGCGAGCGGCATCGTCACCATGTGCCGCCGCGGCGACCCGGACGAGGTCATCGCCTCCACCTCGGGACGGGCCATCCCCGGCACCGAGGTACGGATCGCCGGCCCCGACGGGCAGGCGCAGCCCGCCGGCACCGCGGGCGAGGTGTGGGTCCGAGGCCACCACGTCATGCGCGGCTACTTCGAGGACCCGGCCGAGACCGCCAGGGCCGTCACCGCCGACGGCTGGCTGCGCACCGGGGACGTCGGCGTGCTCGACGGAGCCGGCAACCTCCGCATCACCGACCGGATCAAGGACATGTTCATCGTCGGCGGCTTCAACGCCTACCCCGCCGAGATCGAGCAGCTCATCGGCCTGCACCCGGACATCGCGGACGTCGCCGTCATCGGCGTACCCGACCCGCGGCTCGGCGAGGTCGGGAAGGCCTACGCCGTACGCCGTCCCGGCTCCACCCTCACCGCCGACGACCTGATCGCCTGGTCGCGGCGGGAGATGGCCAACTACAAGGTCCCGCGCGCCGTCGAGTTCGTCACCGAACTCCCGCGCAACGCGAGCGGAAAGGTCCTCAAGCGCGAACTGCGCGCGCAGGCCCGGCCCCTGCCCGAGTAGCCCGCCGCCCGTGGCGCCGCCGGCACCCGCGACACCGGCGGCATCCGCGTCCTCCGTGGCGGCCGCGCAGACGGGGCGGGTCCGGGCGGCGTACGAACGGGAGCCCGCCAGCAGGCCGAAGCCCAGGCCGCCGAAGGCGAGACCGCCGAACAGCACCATCCACGTGATCCCTGACCCGGTGGTGAAGACGCCCGACGGCTCCATCGGCGGCAACACCCCGGTGGCCGTGAGCAGGGCGTAGGCCACGAGGAAGACCCCGTACGCCGACAGCCCGACCGCGCACAGCCAGGCCGGCAGCAGCGGCAGCAGGCGCGGGACGCGCCGTCCCGCGACGACCGGTGTCCAGCGCGGGAAGGCCTGCCCCCACGGGTAGAGCAGGGCCAGCAGCAGGAAGCCCCCGGCCGCCGCGGCCAGCACGGTCACGTCGATGCCGGCCGACGCGAGGGCCCTCGCGAACCCCGACGAGCCGCCGCTCGCCTCTCGCCACGCCCGGGCCGTCACGCCGAGGGCATCCCCGCCCAGGGTCCAGACGGTCTTGGCCCCCGCCCACGGCAGGAGCCCGCACAGGCACAGGTGGACCACGACCCGGGTCCGCTTCGAGGCGACGGAAGGGGCCGGATGGGCGAGCGGACCGTCGAAACCACCTGCGTGGCGCTGCCCGCACCGCGGGCAGCTGCCGCGCAGCCGCCGGCGGTACGTCAGCGCGACGAGGAGCAGCAGCCCGGCCCCCACGGCACTCAGCAGCTCGTGTGCCAGGCCGGTGGCGCTCTCCACCCCGGACAGCGCCACCAGCATCGCGGCGTACGCGGGCAGGCCGGCCATCCCCGTCACGAAGACCGGGACCGCCAGGACGAGCACCGCCGCCACCAGCCTGCGGCCGCGTCGGGTGAGTCTGCGGGTGGTGGCGAGGGCGGCCCCGGCGGCCGCCACGGCGAGGGCGGCCAGGGACAGCTGGGCCGCCGGTGCGTACGCGCGGTGCGGCGACCAGGGCACGGTGGCGCCCGAGACGGCCCAGGTGACCTCGACCCCGGCGCACACCGCGGCCCACAGCCCGGCCGCGTACGGGACCCAGGCGGGCCAGCGCCCTAACCACGTGCGCACGGCGTCGGCAGACGTCTGCAATGGGCTGGACACGGCCATGGTGGCCTCCGGTTCCGCGCGAGCTGGACTGACAACCCCAGGCTCGCCCCCCCGGGTCCCCGTCACATCCCCCGCGCGGGGGAGCCGCCTCCCTCAGACGGGGGAGGGGCCCGGCGGCGGCAGTGGCCCGGGCGCCTTGCGGGCCAGTACGAGCCGCCAGCGCGGGGAGCCGTCGTTTCGGCGGCCGAAGTGCTCCAGCGGCACCGTCCCCACCGTGAAACCGGCCGCCCGCAGATCGGCCCGCACCCCGCTGAACGGGAAGGTCCGGTAGTACATGACGAACGGCGGCCGCCACACCGCATTGCGCACCCGCATCACGGCGTCGAAGCCGGCCACCGCCCACCACACCGGTGAGGAGGGCCGGATCGGAGCCCCGATCGGGAAGGCGAACAGCCCGCCCGGGCGCAGCACCCGGTACACCCCCGAGAAGAGGGCGGGCCGCTCGGCCGGCAGGAAGTGCCCGAAGGCGCCGAAGCTGACCGCCAGGTCGTACGCGTCCTCGAACTCGGGCGGCAGCGCCCCCGCATCGGCCCGTACGAAGCGGACCCGCGTGTCGGCATGCACCCGCTCGGCCTCGGCCAGCATCCCCGCGCTCAGGTCCACCCCGGTCACCGGCCCGCGGCACAGCCGCCGCAGCATCGCGATCCCCGCCCCGGTGCCGCAGCAGACGTCCAGGCCCGCACCGAAGGACCCCTCGTGCTGGGCGAGCGTCTCCTCCACGGCGTCGAGGATGCGGTCCGGGGTGCGGAAGGGGGTGTGGTCGAAGGTGGGCGCGAGCAGGTCGTAGCCGCGCTCGACGGAAGAGAGCGCCTGCACGGCGAGCTCACGGAGCGTCGGCCCCTGGGAGGTGAACACACCCCCAGCCTAATGAGCGGAAGCCCCCGCGGAACCGCGGACCTGCGACATGCAGTCGTGCGGGCGTGCGCGCATGCGGGCATGCGGCGGCCGCGGTGGCTCCCCCTCCGGGCCACCGCGGCCGCCGTTCCCCGTTGTGCTCCCCCGTTGTGCTCCCCCGTTGTGCTCCCCCGTGGTGCTCCCCCGTGGTGCCGGCGCGGTTCCCCCGTGACCCGCGTCGGCACCCCTTCCCCCCTGTGGTCCCGGTACCCCCGTACCCCCCGTGGGACCTGTCCCCCGTATCCCCCGTGGGACGTCTTACGGGCGAGGGCCGGACGCGTGGTTGTCCAGCGTCACGATGTCCTCGTCCGAGGCGTGGTTGTCGAGCGGCTTGATCTCGATGCCGGAGGCGTGGTTGTCCATCGGCGTGATGTCGGCGTTGCCCGCGTGGCTGTCGAGCGGCTTGATCTCGATGCCCGACGCGTGGTTGTCGAGCGGCTTGATGTCGCCGTCGTTCGGCAGGGTGTTCTCGTTCGTCGTCATCGGATCTCCTGATGGATGGGTCGGGCCCGTTCGGCGATTCCCCCGCGGACCGCCGAACGGGTTGTCCTCCAGCCGACTCCCGCGCCCCCGACGCGGTGAGTCGATGTACTCATGGTGGCGGGCGGCGATAAACGAACGATGAATGCCTCGTTCATCGGGCCGTCCGCCTGCTCAGGCCGGGATTTCCGCCGCCAGCAGGGCGCGCACCTCGGCCAGTTCCGCCGAGCCCAGCTGCGCGAAGACGGCCTCCGCGTCCCGCCAGCACACCCGCGCCCGGTCACGCTGGCCCAGCCGCCGCAACGCCTTGCCGAGGACCGTCAGCACCGTGGCCCGGCGCCACTCCCCGCCGATCCCGCGCAGCGCGATGGCCTGTTCGGCGTGGGCGGCCGCCAGGGTGGGCCGCTGCGCGGCCAGGTGGGCCACCGCCAGCCGGAAGTGCGTCACGCCCTCCCACAGCGGCTGCCGGTTGTCGTGGAACAGCGACAGCGCCTCGGTGAGCTGCTCCTGCGCCTCCGCGAGCCGGCCCGCCTCGGTGAGGGCGATGCCCAGGGCGTAGCGGCCGTTGGCCAGGCGCAGGGTCAGGCCCATGCGGTCGTATATGGCGATGCCCTGTTCGGCGAGCTCTATGGCGCTGGACAGCCGGCCCAGCTCCACGTGGATGCGGGAGAGGTTGCACAGCGCGCTGGCCTCCCCGATGTGGTTGGCGTCGGCGCGGAAGTTCGCGATGGCCTCCAGCAGGTACCGCTCGCCGTCGGCGTGGCGCCCCTGGTAAAGGGCGATGATCCCGCGGTCGTTGGGCGCCCAGCAGCTCGGCAGCGGGTCGCCGGCCTCGCGGGCGAGGACCATGGCCCGGCTGGCCTCGTCGTCGGCCTCGGTGAAACGGCCGGCGACCAGGTGGACGTTGGTGAGGGTGGTGCGGGCGCGGCCCTCGGCGTGCGGGTCCTTCGCGGCGTGCGCCGCGTCCCGCAGGGCCACCGCGGCGGACTCGTACTGCTTGGAGTTGGCCCCCGACTCGGCGAGGTCCTTCGCCGCCCACAGCAGGTCCACGGCCCGGCGCAGTACGTCCGCCTGCCCGGTCGTGCGTACGGCGGCCTGCCGGACGCAGGCCAGCAGCGGGTCGGCCTCCGCGTACAGCCAGTCCAGGGCGGCCCGCGAATCGGAGAAGCGCAGGCCCGGATAGTGCGTGGCGGACAGGTGCGCGGGGAGCCGGTCGCCGGGGCGCTCCACCGCGTACACCGCGGAGGCGGTCGCCAGGTAGAAGTCCAGCAGCCGGTCCAGGGCGGCGTCCCGCTCGCTCGGCGGCTGCTCGTCGCGCTCCGCGCACGCCCGCGCGTACAGGCGTACGAGGTCGTGGAAGCGGTAGCGGCCGGGCGCGGCGGACTCCAGCAGGGAGCAGTCGACCAGGGCCTCCAGCAGGTCCTCGGTGTCGTGCTCGGGCCGGTCCAGGGCGGCGGCCGCCGCGGCGAGCGAGATGTCGGGGCCGTCGGCCAGCCCCAGCAGCCGGAACGCACGCTGCTGGGCGGGCTCCAGCTGGCCGTAGCCCAGCTCGAAGGTGGCCTTGACGGCGAGGTCGCCGGCCTGGAGCTCGTCGAGGCGGCGGCGCTCGTCGGCGAGCTTCGCGGCGAGCACGGACACGGTCCAGGTGCGGCGGGCGGCCAGCCGGGAGGCGGCGATGCGGATGGCGAGCGGCAGGAAGCCGCAGGCCCCGACCACGTCGAGGGCGGCCTGCCGCTCGGCGCCGACCCGCTCCGCGCCGACGATCCGGGTGAACAGCTGCAGGGCCTCCTCGGGGCTCATCACGTCGAGGTCGACGAGGTGGGCCCCGGCGAGTCCCGCCATCCGGACCCGGCTGGTGACCAGGGCGGCGCAGCCCGCGGTCCCCGGCAGCAGCGGCCGGACCTGGGCGGCGTCGCGGGCGTTGTCGAGCAGGACCAGCACGCGCCGGCCGTCGAGCGTGGAGCGGTAGAGCGCGGCCCGCTCGGCGGCGGTGTCGGGGATGGCCGTGTCGGGGGTGCCCAGCGCCCTCAGGAAGGAGCCGAGGACGGCCACGGGCTCGGCCGGGCGGGGCTCGGTGCCCTGCAGGTCGACGTAGAGCTGCCCGTCGGGGAAGTGCGGGCGGGCGGCGTGCGCGACGTGGACGGCGAGGGTGGTCTTGCCGACGCCGCCGATCCCGGCGAGCGCGGAGACGGCCATGACCTGCCCGTCGGCCTGGGCGAGGGTGTCGCCCAGCTCGGAGACCAGCTTGGAGCGGCCGGTGAAGTCGGGGACGGTGGCGGGCAGTTGCGCGGGCCGGACCTGGGTCGGTGCGGCGGCCGGGGCGGAGTCCTCCGCGCGGGCCAGTTCGGCGTCGGCCCGCAGGATGCGCTGCTGGAGCGCGGAGAGCTCGGGGCGGGGGTCGACGCCGAGCTCGTCGGCGAGGAGGCGGCGGGTGTCGGCGTAGACGGCGAGGGCCTCGGCCTGCCGGCCGCTGCGGTACAGGGCGAGCATCAGCAGCTCGCGCAGCCGTTCGCGCAGCGGGTGGGCGGCGGTCAGCGCGGTGAGCTCGGAGACGGCCTCGGCGTGGTGTCCGACCTCCAGGTCGAGGTCGAGGCGGGTCTCCAGCAGCTGGAGGCGCCATTCGGCGAGCCGGGTCCGCTCGGTCTCGGCGTGCGGGCCGGGCACCCCGGCGAGGGGCTCCCCGTCCCACAGGTCCAGGGCGCGGGCCAGCAGGGTGCGGGCGAGCGCCCGGTCGCCCGCGGCGCGGGCGTGCTCGGCGTCGGAGGCCAGGCTGCGGGCGACGCCGAGGTCGAGGGCGCCGGTGGGGGTGTGGATGGCGTAGCCCCCGGACTCCGTGACGAGCATGCCGGGGTCGAGGACCTTGCGCAGGCGGGAGGCGTACGTACGGATGGTGGCGAGCGCCTGCTGCGGCGGGTCCTCGCCCCAGATGGCGTCGATGAGCTCGGGTGCGGTGGCCGTGCGCCCGTCGCGCAGCAGCAGGACGGCGAGCAGGGCGCGCTGCTGGGGGGTTCCGGAGGGCAGGGCCTCGCTGCCGCGCCAGGCGCGGATGGGGCCGAGGACGGCGAAGCGGGAACCGGCGGCGTTCGCGGGCACGGGCGCGGTGGCGGGCACGGGCGCGGTGGCGGGGACGGCCCCCGCCTCGGAGGAGGCCGGGGCGGGGGCGGCGGAACCGGCGGCCGGGGCCGCCGGTGCGGGGGCGGCGGGCGCGGCGGTCTCGGCGGGCGAGGGGGCCTGGGAGCGGGAGTCCGGCCGGGCACCGGCCGGCGTCCCCGGCGTGGCGGCAGCGGGGCCGGGCCCGGGCCAGGGAGGCGTGCTCGGCGCGGCGGCGCGGTGGCGTCGGGCTGTCTCGGGGTGGTTCCGCTGGTGCGGGATGGCCGGTATGCCGTCCATCTGTCGTCCCCCCTGCCTTCCGTCGGTGTAAGGGCCAGTCTGCCCTGTCTAGCTCGTACCCGTCAGCCCGTGTCGGACCGATCACCTCCGAACTAGCTGACGGTTCGTCAGATCAACGCTACCGTGGGAGCCATGGAGACCTTCCCGAAGATCATCTCGGTGGACGACCACACGGTGGAGCCCCCTCACGTCTGGCGGGACCGGCTCCCGTCGAGGTACCGCGACACCGGCCCCCGGATCGTCCGCGCCCCCCTGAAGGAAATGACCTTCCTCGGCGGCAAGTTCGCCCCCGTGATGGGCGCCGAGGGCGACGACGGGCCGATCGGCGACTGGTGGGTGTACGAGGACCTCCACCGGCCGCTGACCCGCCTCGACACCGCCGTCGGCTACGACCGCGACGAGATCCGGCTTGAGGTGATCACGTACGAACAGATGCGCCCGGGCTCCTTCTCGGTTCCCGACCGCCTCGCGGACATGGACGCCAACCACGTCCAGTCGGCGCTCTGCTTCCCCACCTTCCCCCGGTTCTGCGGCCAGACCTTCACCGAGGCCAAGGACCGCGAGCTCGGGCTGCTCGGCGTGCGGGCGTACAACGACTGGATGGTGGAGGAGTGGTGCGGCCCCGAGGCGCAGGGCCGGCTCATCCCGCTCACCCTGATCCCGCTGTGGGACGCCCGCCTAGCCGCCGCCGAGGTCCGCCGCAACGCGGCGCGGGGCGTCCGCGCGGTCGCGTTCTCCGAGATACCGCCCCATCTGGGACTGCCGTCCATCCACACCGACGCGTGGGACCCCTTCCTGGAAGCGTGCAACGAGACCGGCACGGTCATCGCCATGCACATCGGCTCCTCCTCGAAGATGCCGTCGACCTCCGCGGACGCCCCGCCCGCGGTCGGCTCCACCATCACCTTCGCCAACTGCTGCTTCTCGATGGTCGACTGGCTGATGAGCGGCAAGTTCGAACGCTTCCCGAACCTGAGGATCATGTACGCCGAGGGCCAGATCGGCTGGATCCCCTACATCCTCGAACGCGCGGACGTGGTGTGGGAGGAGAACCGCGGCTGGGGCGGCGTCGCGGAGAAGGTGCTGCGCCCGCCGTCGGAGCTCTTCGCGGAGCACGTCTTCGGCTGCTTCTTCGACGACGCGTTCGGGCTGCGGAACCTGGACGCGATCGGCGTGGCCAACGTCCTGTACGAGACGGACTACCCCCACTCGGACTCCACCTGGCCGAAGTCCCGCGAGGTCGGCGAGGCCCAGATGGGCCACCTGGCCCCGGACGTGGTGGAGCGCATCGTCCGCGGCAACGCCATCGACCTGCTGGGGCTGACCGCGCAGGGCCTCTGGGCGGGCGCGTAGGGCGGCCGCGCGGGCCCGGCCCGCGTCCTGCACCCCCGCCCCTTGCGGCCGACGGGACGCCAGGGCATGCTTCGCCAGAGCAAAGCTGGAGGGGCGACTGTGGTGGACAAGCGGACCCTGGTGACCGGGGTGTTGTGCGCGGTGGCGGCGCTGGGCGCGTCCGCTGTCATGACGAAGGTGGTGCCGGCCGCCGAGGGCCGCCCGGAGGCGCGCACCAAGGCGGCCGCCCCCGCGACCGCCTCTCCGAGCCCCTCGTCGCGATCGCAAGCGGCAAAGCAACCGCAACTCTCGACCACCGGAACGCCCAGGGCGGGCAGCCCGGCGGCCTTCACCGGCGCCCTGTTCTCGGGCAGCGTGCAGGGCGACCACTTCTGTACGGCGACCGTGGTGCACAGCCCCGGCCGCAACCTCATCGTCACCGCAGGGCACTGCCTGCTCGCCGGAAAGTCGGGCGACGGGGGTGCGGTCTTCGCACCCGCGTACGCGAACGGCGCGACCCCGTACGGCTCCTGGAAGGTCGAGGAGGTCTTCGAGGACCCCCGCTGGTCCGACGACACGGACGACGACTACGACCTCGCCTTCGCCCGGCTCGCCCCGGACGCCACCGGCCGCTCCATCGAGGACGTGACGGGCGCGGCGGTCCTCGACACCACCGGCCGCTCCGACGAGGAGATCACCGTCACCGGCTATCCGGCGGACCGCAAGGTCTCCCGGACCTGCACGGCGGTCTCGGTCCGCGAGACCCCGGCGCAGCAGCGCTTCGACTGCGCCGACTTCCCCGGCGGCACCAGCGGCAGCGCGTGGCTGGCCCGCGACGGGAAGATCGTCGGCATCCTGACGGGCGGCGACACGGACGACGTCTCGACGAGCACGATCCTGGGCGAGTACGCCGCCGCCCTCTACGCGAAGGCCACGGCGGCCTCCGCCGGAGCGCCCGCCGGCAACCGGCGCTGAGCCCCGGTCAGCGCCCCCGGCCAGGCCTGTTCCTGTCCTGGTTGCCGTTGCCCACCAGGCCCAGGTGGACCGGCTCGGCGGCGCCGTCGGCCAGCAGGTCCGCGAGCCGCGGGGGCCACAGGGGCTCGCCGAGCCCGGCGAGGTCCCGGGGCGTCAGCCAGCGCCAGTGCGCGTCGGGGGATTCCGGGACCGGGTCGCGGTGGGGCCCGGTGGTGACGTAGATGTGCTCGTGCTGGCGGACCGGGATGCCCTGGTGCGTGAAGTCGTGCTCCCAGGTGCACAGGAGCCGCTGCGGTTCGAGGTCGGTCCACCCCGTCTCCTCGCGCAGTTCCCGCCGTACGCACTCCTCCGGGGTCTCCCCGGGGTCGATCCCCCCGCCGGGCGGCAGCCAGTGGATGCCCACCTCGACGTTGTTCTCGCGGAAGAGGAACACGGAACCGGCGGGGGAGAGGATGACGATGCGCGCAGCCTGCCGAGGAGTTCTCATCAGATCAGCGTACGACGGGGAGGGGGGCCGGGGGGATCCCGCGGCACGGCACCCGTCCGCCCGGACCGGCTGCCGCGCCCACACGGCCTCGGCGACCGTGCCGGTTCGCCATATGGCTGATGGTGTACGGGAGTTGGACGGCGCGAGAGGGGTGTGAGAGCGGCGTGGGGAGGTGGTGAAGGCCGTCGGGACCGGTCATATGATCGACGTCCGACGATGGGGGAGGCGCTACGTGCCGACGGAATTCGGTCAGGACCAGCAGGTGGGCATGCGGTTGAACCACGTGCCCATGGACCCGGGCGGATCCGGCGGATCCGCACCCGCCCCCGCGCCCGGCTCCAAGGACTTCGCCTCGACGCCGGCGCAGAAGAAGGCGGCCGCCAACACGATCGAGACCGAGCTGGAGCCCGCCACCAAGAAGGCCGCCGAGCACGCGGACAGCGCCACCAGCACCGCGCAGAAGGGCTTCGAGGGCTGGGAGACGGCCGCCGGCCTGAAGAAGGTGGCGGACACCTGGGACCAGCAGGTCAAGTCCCTGATGGCCCGTCTGGCCTCGGAGAAGACCGCCCTGCGCGGCGCCCACAACCTCATCACCGGCAACGACACGGGCATACGCAGCCAGTTCCTGGCGTCCGACTCCAAGCTCAACGGCGTGTAGGGGGAGCCGCGGTGCTGAACTACCACGAGGTCATGACCACGGACCTGGGCCTGCTGACGACGGCCGCCGGCAGATGGGACTCGATGGCGGCCGAGTTCGGCAAGGTCGAGACCCGCTACGGCGATTCCGTGCAGAAGATCACCCTCGGCGGGGAGACGTGGACCGGTGTCAGCGCCGTGACCGCGCACGTGCGGTTCGCGTCGACCCGGTACGAGTACGCTGCCGCACAGGTCCAGGCCAAGGCCATCGCGAGCCTCCTGCGGGAGGCGCACGAGAAGTTCACCGACCTGCGCAAGAAGCTGGAGAGCGCCCGCGCCGACGCGGTCGCCGCCGGCATGACCGTCTCCGAGCAGGGGCACGTCGCCTTCGACTGGGGCAAGCTCACGCCCGGCGAGCGCAGCGCCTGGCACCACGACCCCGACGGCCAGAAGACGATCAGCGACGCCGTCGCCAAGTGGCAGCACCACATCGACGACCGGGTGAAGGCCTTCGACGAGGTCGACCAGAGCGTCAAGACCGCCCTCGGGCACGCCGTCACCGACAGCAACAAGGACTTCGGCAAGGGCGCCGACGAACAGCTCAACGGGTTCAACGCCTACGCCTCCGGCGACCTGGCGACGGCCGGCAAGCCCGACAGGAAGGAGCCCGCGAAGGACGACGGCATCACGGCCACCGGCCCCGACGCCGGCTTCAAGATCTCGGGCACCAAGTACGGCAAAGAGGGCTCGATCAAGGCCTACGGCGACCTCTGGCACGTCACCGGGCAGAAGGAGGGGGACTGGGGACCGCTGGGGCTGGCCGGGATGTTCGACGTGTACGACGGGGCCCGGGCCACCGCCAACTGGGGCTTCAACGAGAAGGGCGCCGCGGCCAAGGTCGAGGGCTCCGTGGGCCTGCGGGCCATGGGCGAGCTCCGGGCGGAGCACGGGCTCCGGAGTGCCTACCTGCGCGGCGAGGGCTTCGCCGGCGCCGAGGTCGGCGGCAACGTCAAGGTCACCAAGGACGAGGTCACCGTCGGGGCCAAGGCCTTCGCCGGCGGCAAGGCCGGCGTGGCCGGGGGTACCGAGGTCGGCGGCATCGGCGTGGGCCTGACGGCCGAAGGCTGGGCCGGGCCCGGCGCGGAGGCCTGGTGGGGCTACAAGAAGGACCCGGAGACCGGCGTCTACAAGCTGGGCGGCAAGGCGGGCGCCTCGCCCATCGTCGGCGGCGCGATCGGCCTGGAGATCACCGTCGACCCCCAGAAGGTGTCCGAGGCCGCCGGTGACGTGGCCGGCGCGGTGGGCGATTTCGCCGACGGTGTCGGTGACGTCGCAGGCTCCGTCAAGGACGGCGTCACCGGCTGGTTCGACTGAGTCGGCGGCCGGTCCTGCCGACTGATGTACTTCCTTGCGTAAAGGAGGCGCCACATGCCCGTAGAACTGCCGGTGCCGATCGCGTTCCGGCTGCCCGAGGGCTGGCTCCCGGCCCGCCCCGGAAGCTTCGACCCCGGGGTGGCCTTCGCGGCGGTGCACCCGCAGCCGGACGCCGGCTTCGCCGCCAACATCACCGTCGACGGCGGCTTCCCGGCGCAGACGGCGACGCTCGCCGAGCTCGCCGACCTGTCGGCGCAGCGCCTGGGCGTGATCGCCGGGTCCGTGGTCGTCGCTGACCGCAGGGAGGCCGGTTCCGAGGACGCGCCCGCCCTGACCCAGCGGCTGACCTTCACGGCGGTCACCGGGGACACGCGCCGCGAGCTCGTGCAGTCCCAGGTGTACCTGTCGCTGCCGGACACCCGGGACCCGCAGAAGCGGGCCGTGGTCCGGCTGGCCCTGACGGCCACCACCGCGCAGCACGACAGCGTCGTCGGGGACTTCCGGGACTTCGTGCGCAGCGTGCGCCCCGACGCCGGGGAGGAGGGGTAGCCATGGGCCGCCTCTGGGACAAGTACATGGGCACCCGCCACCCCGACAGCGGTGTCACGCCGATCCCCACCATGGAGCTGCGGACCGCGCTGCTGGCGCTGAACGGCACGGGCGTGCCGTTCGGCGTGCGCGACGCGGGGGCTTCCGGTTCCGACCTGCTGGCGGAATGGCGGGTCCTGGAGCCGGCCACGGGCAGTGGCGCCTCCCGCCGCCAGGTGGAGCGGACCCTCAAGATCTGGATGCGGATGCTCCCGGGGGAGCGGGTGGTACGGGCCATGGACGAGCAGTGGTCGGTCACCCGGGCGGGGAACCCGCCCGGGCTGACCGTCGGACGGGAGCGGGGGCGGGGGCCCATGCGCTCGGTCCACAAGGAGTGGACGTTCGAGAAGGGGCCCGACGGCCGCCGCCACAAGGTGGAGAGTTTCAGCCTGGACACCCGGGACATGAAGAACCCCCTGCGGGACACGGTCACCGGAGCGGGCTGGACCTGGCGCGGAGTGCACAGGCTCTGACGAGCCCCGCGCCCCCCCGGGTGCCCGGTCGGCCGGGTGCCCCCGCCGACCGGGCATGCCCCCTCACGCCGCCTGGAGCGCCAGCGTCGGCGACAGGCGGGAGGCGCGCGCGGCCGGGTAGAGGCCGGCCAGGGTGCCGATCGCGAGGGTGGCGGCGAAGCCTCCCGTCACCGCCCAGAGCGGAACCACCCAGGGCAGGCCGCCCGCGCGGGCGTAGACCGCCGTGGCCGCCGCGCCCAAGGCGATGCCGGCGAGGCCGCCGAGCCCGGACAGCAGCAGGGACTCCGTGACGAACTGGATGCGGATCTGGCCCTTCGTCGCGCCCAGCGACCGGCGCAGGCCGATCTCGTGGCGGCGTTCCAGGACCGAGATGATCATGGTGTTGGCCACCCCGACCCCGCCCACCAGCAACGCGATGCCGCCCAGCCCCAGCAGCAGGGTGCTGAAGGCGCCCTCGGTGGCGGCCTTCGCCTGCAGGGCCGCCGACGGGTCGGTCACCGACACCGTGCTCGGCGACTGCGGGTTGGCCGTCGGGGCGATCAGGCCGCGGACCGCCTCGACGCGGTCGTCCGCCGAGCGCTCGTACACCGCGGTGGGGTGGCCGTCGAAGCCGAGGAGCTGCTGCGCCGCCTCCCAGCCGATCAGCGCCGAGCGTTCGATCTCCGGGGCCAGCGGGACCGGGTCCAGGATGCCGACGACCGTGAAGTACCGGCCGCCGATGAAGACCTGCCCGCCCGGCTGCGTGATGCCGAGGCGCTCGGCCGAGACGTGGCCGAGGACCACCGCCGGGTAGCGGGCGGTGGCCGCGTTCAGCCAGCTGCCCGCCCCCACCCGCGCCCGCAGGACCTCCAGCAGGTCGTCCTTGACCGCCTTCAGCGCGATCCCGCCGGTCTCCTCCTTCGGGATGTTCTCCGAGCGGCGCACGGATTCCGCGACGTCACCGGTCGTACCGACCGATTCGACCCCTGCGATACGGGAGATCATGCCCGGGGCCTCCTTCGGCAGCCTGGTGTCCTGGCCCGCGAACATCGACTGGCCCGGGGTCGCGACCAGCAGGTTCGTGCCCAGTTTGTCGAGCTCCCGCAGGAGTTGGGCCTGGCTGGAGGAGGAGATGCCTACGACGGCGATCATGGTGGCGATGCCGATGGCGATCCCGAGCGCGGACAGGAACACCCGCATCGGGCGCGAGCGCAGTCCCGCCGAGCCCACGTGCAGGACGTCGCGGGGCGAGAGCCGCGGCGGGGCCGGCCGGCGCGGACGGGAGCGCCCGGCACCGCCCCTCACCGTGCACCGGCCGTGTTCCGGACGTCCGCCACGACCTCGCCGTCCCGGATCCGGACCTGCCGCGGCAGGCTCGCCGCGATCTCGCTGTCATGGGTGATCACGGCGATGGTGGCCCCGTCCCGGTTCAGTTCGTGCAGCAGCTCCATCACGGATTCCCCGGACGCCGTGTCCAGCGCGCCCGTCGGCTCGTCGGCCAGCAGCAGGTCCGGCTCCCCGGCCACGGCCCGGGCGATCGCGACGCGCTGCTTCTGGCCGCCGGACAGCTCGTGCGGACGGTGCTCCATGCGGTCGCCGAGGCCCACCCGCTCCAGCGCCCGGGCCGCCCGCCGGCCGCGCTCGGCCCGCGAGAGGCCGCAGTACAACAGCCCCTCCGCGACGTTCGCCTGCGCGCTGAGCCCCGGTACGAGGTGGAAGGACTGGAAGACGAAGCCGACGTGCCGTGACCGCAGGGCCGACAGGGCGCGGTCCGACAGCTTGCCGATGTCGTGCCCGGCGATGGACACCCGGCCGGCGCTCGGCCGGTCGAGCGTGCCGACGATGTGGAGCAGGGTGGACTTCCCCGATCCCGACGGGCCGACGATGGCGAGGAGTTCCCCGTCCAGGACGGTCAGATCCACCCCGCGGAGGGCTTTGACCCCGCCCGCGTACTCCTTGGTGACGCCGGCCAGCTCCACGACCGCGGGCGCGTGTTCACGTGGTGTCATATCGACGGCACCCCCACCTGCATGCCCTCCTTCAGGGCGTCGCCCTTGACCTCGACCCGGCCCTGTCCGAACATGCCGAGCTCGACCGGGACCTCGCGTGCGGCACCGTTCTCGACGACCTGCACGCCGAAACCGCCGCCCGCGAGGGCGAGGAGGGCGCCCACGGGTACGGAGAGCACGTTCGTGCGGGTTTCGCCGGTCAGCCGGACCGACACCGGGGACTGGTCGGGGCCCTTGATCCCGGCGGCGTCGTCGAGGACGACCTCCACCTGCACCTTCGGCTTCCCGTCGCCACCGCCACCGCCACCGCCCGGGCCGCCACCGGAGCCCTGGCCGTCGCCCTCCGGGTTCGCGGTGCTGCCCACCGACTCGATCCTGCCGGTGGCGGTCCCGCCGCCCGGCAGGTTCACGGTCACCGGGTCGCCCGCCTTGGCGGAGCCGGCCTTCGCCGTGTCCAGCTGGAAGCGGACCATGCGCTCGGTCCCGGTCAGCGTCAGCACCGGTTTGCCCGGCGCCGGCTCGTCGCCGACGGCCGTGTCGTTGCGCTGCACCCGCTGCGGGCCCGAGGCGAAGGCGATGTCGGCCTTGCCGACCTCGCCGGTCTCGGCCGCCTTGTGCGCCTTCTGCCAGCGTGTGACGGCCGTGGCGGTGCCCGCGGTGAAGGTGGCGTCCTCCGGGTCGAGCCCGGTTCCGTACCCGAGAGCCACCAGGTTCCGCTTGAGCTGCCTGACGTCCTCTCCCTTGTCCCCGGTCTTCATCTGCCGGTACACGGGCGTCGTCCCGTACATCAGCCGCACCGGCCTGCCGTTGACCTCGTACAGCCGCCCGTCCCGTTCGATCGCGGAGCCCGCCCCCGCCACCCAGGTCAGGACCCCGGGGCCGCCCGCGCCGAGCTTGCGCTCCCGGGCGTAGCCGAGGGTGCCCTCCACCGTGAGGCCCGAGCTGAGGTCGCCGCGCCGGACCGGTGCCGTCTGCCGGGGCAGCCCGTCCGCCTGCCGGTCCTTCGCCCGGCCGGAATCCGACCGCGGCTGGGCCGTGACCGCGTACCCGCCGCCCGAGACGGCGAGGACGACGGCCAGCGAGCCGAGCAGCCACTTGCCGCGCCGCTTCACGCGGCGGTGTCGCACTTCTTCCGGGCCTCCTCGAAGGCCTTCTCCTGCCCCTTGGGGATCTGGATGCCGCTCATCGCGTTCCCCTTGAACTGCGGGTCCGGGACGTTCACGCCGTTGTCCCGCATGCACGCGGCCCACTTCAGGGCCTTGTCCTTGTCGGCCTGCGGCATCTCGCCCGAGCCGGGAGCCTGCATTCCGCACGCCTCGAAGGCCTTCTTCACGGCCTCCGGGTCCTCGCTGCCCGAGCCCAGCGTCAGCCCGCGCGGATCCTGGCCGGGCTGCGGGTCGGGGGCGTCGATGCCGTGCTCGCGCAGGCACTTGCGCACCTTGAGCGCCTTGTCGGCGTCCTGGCCGGTGGTGCCGCTGCCGCTGCCGCCGCCGGCATTGCCCGCGGAGCCGTCCTTCTTCCCGTCGGACCCGGCGGACGTGCCGTCCGAGGAGCCGGCGCCGCCCGTGCACGCCGCGGTGAAGAGGGTCAGGCCGGTGAGCACCGCGGCCGCGGCCATGGTCATGGTCGTCTTCTTGGTCTGCTGCATACGGCCGAGCTTGCGGTGAAACGGGGTTTCGCTTCTCTCACCGATCTTGCTTACAACGCCGAAAGGTCCGCCTCGGGTAAAGAGGACGGCATGCGAGTGCTGGTGGTGGAGGACGAGGAATTCCTCCGGGAGATGATCGCCGACGGGCTGCGCCGGGACGCGCTGGCCGTCGACGAGGCCGGCGACGGCCTGGAGGCGCTGCGGCGGCTGCGCCTCGGCGAGTACGACGTCCTGGTCCTCGACCGCGATCTGCCCGGCCTGCACGGGGACGAGGTATGCCGTCAGGTGGTGCGCGAGCGGCTGCTGACGCGGGTGCTGATGCTGACCGCCTCGGGGACCGTACGGGACCGGGTCGAGGGCCTGGGCCTCGGCGCGGACGACTACCTCACCAAGCCCTTCGCCTACGACGAGCTGCTGGCCCGGGTGCTGGCGCTCGGGCGGCGTACCCGGCCGGCCCTGCCGCCCGTACTGGAGCGCGCCGGGATCGCGGTCGACACGGCCCGTCGCACCGCGACCCGCGACGGGCACCGGCTGGCGCTCTCCCGCAAGGAGTTCGCGGTCCTGGAGGCGCTGCTGCGGGCCGAGGGGGCCGTGGTCGGCCATGACGACCTGATCGAGCAGGTGTGGGAGGAGGACACCTCCTACCGGACCAATGCCGTACGGGTCACCCTCAGCAAGCTGCGCGCGAAGCTGGGCGAGCCGCCGCTGATCGAGACGGTGCCCGGCGCCGGTTACCGGATCGCCGATCCCCGATGAGAGCAGTGCTCCACTCCGAGCGCGCCCGTCTCACCGCGCTCTACGGCTCCCTGCTCGTCCTCGCCGGCGGCGGACTGATCGCGCTGATCAACGTCCTGCTGCGCGGCGGCCTCCACACCCGCATCAGCGGCGCCGTCACCACCGCAGTCCCCGCGAGCGCCTTCGAACGGGCCCCGGTGCAGGGCCAGGCGCTGCCGGTCCCCGCCCAGCGCCTCCCGCCGGGCGCCACCCCCCCCGAGCAGCTCACCCAGTGGGCCGTCACCCGCAACCTCTCCACCGCCGTCGAACGGGCCACCCTCCACGAGCTGCTCACCGTCTCCCTCATCGCCCTCGCCGTCTTCGCCGTCCTCTCGATCTGGCTGGCCTGGTGGATGGCGGGCCGCGTCCTGCGCCCCCTCGGCGTGATCACCGAGACCGCACGCCGCCTGTCCGGCGAGAACCTGCACGAGCGGATCAGCCTGAAGGCCCCGCCCGGCGAGCTCAAGCGGCTGGCCGACACCTTCGACGGGATGCTCGACCGGATGGAGGACCTGGTCGGCGCGCAGCGCCGGTTCGCCGCCAACGCCGCCCACGAGCTGCGCACCCCGCTCGCCGTCCAGCGGGCCGCCGCCGAGATCGGGCTCGCCGGGGACCCGCCGCCGGAGAAGGTGGCCCGGATCCGCAGCCGCCTGATCGGGGTCGCGGACTCCAGTGAGCACCTCATCGAGTCGCTGCTGCTGCTCGCGGTCTCGGAGGAGGGCTTGGAGCGCACCCGGCCGGTGGACCTGGCGGCCCTGGCCGCCACGGAGCTCGCCGCGGCGGAGCTCCCCCCGGCGAGACCGGGCCCTCCGGCGGGACCGGACCCCGCCCCGGCCGACGCAGCCCGGGACCTGGCGGTCGTACGGGACCTGGCGGTCGTACGGGACCTCGCGCCGCTGACCGTGGCCGGGGACGCAACGCTCCTGGGCCACCTGGTGCGCAACCTGCTGGCCAATGCCGTACGGCACAACCGCCCGGGCGGCCGGCTGGAGCTGTCGACCTCCGCCGACGGGGTGCTGACCGTGTCGAACACCGGGCCGGTGATCGATCCGGCCGATGTGCCGCGGCTGCTGGAGCCGTTCCGGCGCAGCGCCGAGCGGCGGCACACCGCAGGTGAGGGGGCCGGGCTGGGCCTGTCGATCGTCGCCTCGATCGCGCGGGCCCACGGCGCGCGGCTGGCGGCCGAGGCCAATCCCGGTCCGGTGGGCGGACTGACCGTCCATGTCCGCTTCCCCCTGCCCGAAGGGCCGACGGCAGCGTCCGACAGCCTCCGCCTGCCACAGAACTGAAGATCGCCTGTGTACGGTCGGGGGGATGAGCACGCCCCGCCGCGCCCGCGTCCGAACGCGTACCCGTGCCCCGCGTCCTGACGGGACGCGTTGCTCCCGTGCGTCGCGACCCGTGGCCCTCGCCGTCGCAGCTCTCGGTCTGCTGACCTTCGGCGCCGGGTGGGTCTACACCGCCCAGCACCAGGACGCCTCCGCCTCCGCGGCCGCCGATGCCAAGGCGCGGCCCGCCGACGTCCGCCCGCAGCCCTCGCTGCCTCCGAAGCCCCCGCAACGCCCGCAGGTCCCGGCCCGCGTGGTGCGCGCGGCACCCCGGCAGGGGCTGCCCGGCGTCAGCGACCGGACCCGGGCCAGGATCCCGGCGGCCTCCCGGCAGCTCATCCTCGTCACGGGCAGGGCGAGGAACTCCTCGGAGTCCACCGCGACCCTCTACACCCGGCCGGCGGCCGGCGCCGACTGGATCCGGGTGGAGAGCTGGCCCGCGCGCAACGGGGCCAAGGGCTGGTCGACGGAGCGCAGGTACGGGGACCTGACCTCCCCGCAGGGCGTGTTCGCGCTCACCGACGCGGGCGGTCTGCTGCCGAAGCCGCCGGGCACGAAGCTCCCGTACGACCAGGACGAGTCCTTCGTCCCCGCGGGCAGCGGTGTGAACGGGGAGCCCCTGGACGGGGCCTTCGACTATGTCGTCGCCATCGGCTTCAACCGCAAGCCGGGGGTCTCGCCCCTGGACCCGACGCAGCCGGACGGCGAGGGCAAGGGCGGCTACATCTGGCTCCACGTGGACCACGACGGGCCCTCGCGGGGCTGTGTCGGCATCCCGAAGGAGGGCATGAAGAAGATCCTGGCCACCCTCGACCCGGCGGCGAAGCCGGTCATCGTGATGGGCCCGCAGGGTTTCTGACCGCCCCGCCCCGCCCCGCCCCGGCCCCGGCCCGGACCCCGGCCCGCCCCGCGCAGGCCGGATCCCGTCCGCCCTATTGCCTGACGAACCGTCAGATACGACGATGTCCCCCCGGCGCCGACATGACGGATCGGCACACGAGGACGAGGCGGGGACGGCATGGCGCGCGTGTTTGCGGAAGGCCGGCTGGCGTACGGGATGCAGCTCCCGATCCAGTCGCAGAGCACCCTGTACGCCGAACCCTGGGAGGCCCGGGCCACCGCCGCCGACCTCGCCGAGGTCGCGCGCGCCGCCGACCGGGCCGGCTTCGGCTACCTCGCCACCTGCGACCACGTGGCCATCCCGCGCCGCCTCGCCGGCCCCATGAGCACCGTCTGGTACGACCCGGTGGCCACCCTCGCCTTCCTCGCCGGGATCACCGAGCGGGTGCGCCTGCTGAGCCACGTCGCGATCCTGGGCCTGCGCCATCCGCTGCTCAGCGCCAAGCAGTACGCCACCGTCGACCACCTCTCGGGCGGCCGCCTCGTCCTCGGGGTCGGCGCCGGACACGTACAGGAGGAGTTCGAGCTCCTCGGGGTGGACTTCGCCCGCCGCGGTGCCGTCCTCGACGAGACCCTCGACGCCCTGCGCGCCGCCCTCGGTCCGGAGGAGTTCCCGCGGTTCGAGGGCGAGCTGTTCTCCTTCCGGGACCTCGGCCAGCTGCCGCGGCCCGCCCAGGAGCGGATCCCCGTCTGGGTCGGCGGCTCCTCCCCGGCCGCCCTGCGCCGCACGGCCCTGCGCGGGGACGGCTGGCTCCCGCAGGGGGACCCGCGCGACCGGCTGCCGCACGGGATCGCCCGGATCAGGGAGCTGCGCGAGGAAGCCGGGATCACCGAGCCGGTCGAGTTCGGGGCGATCACCGAGGCGCTGTACGTCGGCGAGCCCGGCTGGGACACCGGCCGCCGCACCCTGACCGGCAAGGCGGAGGTGCTCGCCGAGTCCCTGCGGGAGTACGCGGCCCTCGGGGTGGACCAGGTGCAGGTGCGCTTCCGCAGCCGGGACCGGGCCGAACTGACCGACCAGATATCGGCTTTCGGGGCCGAGGTGGCCCCCCTCCTCAACGACTAGGAGCACCGGCATGGGCAAGCTGGACGGGCGCGTCGTCATCGTCACGGGTGCGGCGCGCGGCCAGGGCGAGCAGGAGGCCCGCCTCTTCGCCGCCGAGGGCGCGCAGGTGGTCCTCGGGGACGTGCTGGACGAGCAGGGCGCCGCCGTCGCCAAGGAGATCGGCGAGGACCGTGCCCGGTACGTGCGGCTGGACGTGAGCCGGGAGGAGGGCTGGGCGGCGGCCGTCGCCGCGGCCAAGGAGGCCTTCGGCCGGGTCGACGGCCTCGTCAACAACGCCGGCATCCTGCGGTTCAACGAGCTGGTCTCGACCCCGCTGGAGGAGTTCCAGCAGGTGGTGCAGGTCAACCAGGTCGGCGCCTTCCTCGGCATCAAGACCGTCGCCCCCGAGATCGAGGCGGCCGGTGGCGGCACCATCGTCAACACCTCCTCCTACACGGGCCTGACGGGCATGGCGTACGTCGGCTCGTACGCCGCGACGAAGGCGGCGATCGTGGGTCTGACCCGGGTCGCGGCCCTGGAGCTGGCGGCGAAGAACATCCGGGTCAACGCGATGTGCCCGGGCGCGGTGGACACCCCGATGGCCAACCCCGGGCTGCTGGACCCGGCGAACCTGAGCGACGAGGCCCGGGACGCGATGGCGGAGCTCTACCGGCGGGTGGTGCCGATGGGGCGGGTGGGCCGGCCCGAGGAGATCGCGCGGCTCGCCCTCTTCCTGAGCAGCGAGGACTCCTCGTACATCACCGGTCAGCCGTTCGTCATCGACGGCGGGTGGATGGCCGGGGTCAGCATCCTCTGACCATATCTGATGGAGCGTCAGGTATTGACGCTCCCGCCTCCCCGGTGGAACAGTCGGGGCATCTCATCTGACGCAACGTCAGAAACCGAAGGACGGTGAACCCCCTTGGAATTCGGGCTCTTCGTGCAGGGATACGTGCCTGAGGCGCGGTCCAAGGTCGACCCCGAGGCAGAGCACAAGGCGCTGATCGAGGAGACCGAGTACGTCATCCAGGCCGACAAGTCCGGCTTCAAGTACGCCTGGGCCTCCGAGCACCACTTCCTGGAGGAGTACTCGCACCTGTCGGCCAACGAGGTCTTCCTCGCCTACCTCGCCCACGCGACCGAGCGCATCCACCTCGGCTCCGGCATCTTCAACCCCCTCGCCCCGGTGAACCACCCGGTCAAGGTGGCCGAGAAGGTCGCCATGCTCGACCACCTCTCCAAGGGCCGCTTCGAGTTCGGCACCGGCCGCGGCGCGGGCAGCCACGAGATCCTCGGGTTCCTGCCCGGCATCACGGACATGAACCACACCAAGGAGATCTGGGAGGAGACCATCGCCGAGTTCCCCAAGATGTTCCTCCAGGAGGAATACGAGGGGTTCCAGGGCAAGCACTGGTCGCTGCCCCCGCGCAAGGTCTTCCCCAAGCCGTACGGCAAGGCCCACCCCGCCATGTGGTACGCCGCCGGCTCCCCCTCCTCGTACGCCATGGCGGCGAAGAAGGGCCTCGGCGTCCTCGGCTTCAGCGTCCAGAAGGTCTCCGACATGGAGTGGGTGCTGGAGCAGTACAAGACCGCCATCCAGGAGGCCAAGGCCATCGGCGCCTTCGTCAACGACAACGTCATGGTCACCTCGACCGCGATCTGCGCCGAGACCCACGACAAGGCCGTCGAGATCGCGGTCAACGCCAACATGAACCGCTTCCAGTCGCTGGTCTTCCGCTACCACGACACCTTCCCGCGGCCCGAGGCCATCCCGCAGTGGCCCGAGACCCTCCCCGAGTACAACGCCGAGATCATCGAGTTGCTCATCGCCGAGGAGCTGCTGATCTGCGGCGACCCGTCCGAGGTCCTCGCCCAGTGCAAGCGCTGGGAGCAGGCCGGGGCGGACCAGCTGTCCTTCGGCCTGCCGACCGGGGTCTCGTACGAGGACACGATGACCACCATCAAGCTCATCGGCGAGCACGTGATCCCGAAGATCGACACCGACCCGGTGCACCGCACCACGCGCTTCCGCCAGGCCGCCGCCTAGCCGGCGGGGAACGGGGGCGGCGTCTTCCCGGACCGCCGCCCCGTACCGGCCCCGGCCGGAGGCCGTGCCGGGGCCGCGGCCGGCCCGGCGGCCCCCGGCCGGGGCACGCGGCGTCCGGGGCAACGCGAACACGTCAGAGGGGACGTCATGCTCGACCACCTGATCAAGGGCGCGACCGTCGTGGACGGCACCGGCTCACCCGCCCGCATCGCCGACGTCGGCATCCGGGACGGCCGCATCGCCGTCATCGCCGAGCCGGGGACGGTCACCGAAGGGGCCCGCACCAGCGAGGACGCGCACGGGCTCGTCCTGTGCCCCGGGTTCGTCGACCCGCACACGCACTACGACGCCCAGCTGTTCTGGGACCCGTACGCGACCCCCTCCATGAACCACGGCGTCACCACCGTCGCCGGCGGCAACTGCGGCTTCACCCTCGCCCCGCTCCACCCCGACCGCCCCGAGGACGCCGACTACACGCGCCGCATGATGAGCAAGGTCGAGGGCATGGCCCTCAAGGCCCTCGAAGAGGGCGTCGACTGGAGCTGGTCCACCTTCGGCGAGTACCTCGACGCCCTGGAAGGGCGGATCGCCGTCAACGCCGGCTTCATGGTCGGCCACTGCGCCCTGCGCCGGTACGTGATGGGCGCCGACGCCGTCGGCGGGCAGCCCACCCCCGCACAGATGGAGGAGATGCTCGCCCTCTTCCACCAGGCCATGGACGCCGGCGCCTGGGGCCTGTCCACCACCCAGTCCTCCACCCACTCCGACGGCTCCGGCGCACCCGTCGCCTCCCGCCACGCACGGCCCGCCGAACTCCTCGCCCTGTCCCGTGCGGTCGCCGAACACGAGGGCACCCAGCTCGAAGCGATCGTCGCGGGCTGCCTCGACCAGTTCTCGGACGAGGAGATCGACCTCTTCGTCGACATGAGCGCCGCCGCCGGACGCCCCCTGAACTGGAACGTCCTCACCATCGACGCCGCCGTCCCGGAGCGCGTGCCGCGCCAGCTGGTCCCGAGCGAGCGGGCCCGCAAGGCAGGGGGCCGGATCGTCGCCCTCACGATGCCGATCCTCACCCCCATGAACATGTCGCTCGGCACCTTCTGCGCCCTGAACCTGATCCCCGGCTGGGGCGAGATCCTCGGCCTGCCCGTGCCGGAGCGCATCGAAAAGCTCCGCGACCCGGCCGTCCGGGCCGAGATGCTGCGCCGCGCCGACAGCAAGGAGGCCGGCGTCTTCCGCCGCCTGGCCACCTTCGGGCGCTACGTCATCGGCGACACGTACAGCAAGGAGAACGAGGGCCTCTCCGGCCGCGTCGTCAACGACATCGCGGCCGAGCGCGGCCAGGACCCCTTCCACTGCCTGGTCGAGATCTGCGCCAACGACGACCTGCGCACGGTGCTGTGGCCGATGCCGACCGACAACGACCCGGCGAGCTGGGCGCTGCGCGCCGAGACCTGGCAGCACGAGGACGTCATGCTGGGCGGCTCCGACGCGGGCGCCCACCTGGACCGCATGTGCGGGGCCCCGTACACGACCCGGTTCCTCGGGGACTGCCTGCGCGGACGCAAGCTGGTGCCGCTGGAGCAGGCGGTGCGGATGCTCACCGACGAGCCGGCGCAGCTGTTCGGGCTGCGCGAGCGCGGCCGGATCGCCGAGGGCTTCCACGCGGACCTGGTGCTGTTCGACCCGGAGCGGATCGAGGCCGGGCCGGCGACCCTCGTGCACGACCTGCCCGGGAACAGCCCGCGGCTGGACGCGCGGGCGATCGGGATCGTGTCCGTACGGGTCAACGGCGTGGAGACCGTCCGCGACGACGAGGTGACCGGTGCCGTACCGGGGATCGTGCTCCGGTCGGGCCGGGACACGAGGACGGTGAGCACCCGATGACGCAGCGGCCCCAGGAGCTCTACATCGGCGGCGCGTGGGTGGAGCCGGACGGCGGCCACTACGAGGTGGTCAACCCGGCGGACGAATCGGTGGTGGGCCTCGCCCCGGAGGCCTCGCGCGGCCAGGTCGAGGAGGCGGCGCGCGCCGCGGCCGGGGCCTTCGAGTCCTGGTCCCGCACCCGGCCCGAGGAGCGGGCGGCGATCCTGGACCGCGCCGCCGACATCATGCAGCGGGAGTTCGAGCCGTGGACGGAGCTGGCCCGCGCGGAGACGGGCGCACCGACCGGCATCGCGCGCGGGATGCAGGTCGGGGTCGGCGTGGCCCGCTTCCGGCGGTACGCGAAGGGCGCCCTGGAGCCGGTGGAGCGGGGGCTCGCGCCGCAGGTCACCGAGGCCGGCCCGATGGGGCGGGCGAGCATCCTGGGAGCGCTGGAGGTGCGCCAGCCCGTGGGGGTGGTCACCTGCATCACCTCGTACAACAACCCGTGGGCGAACCCGGCGGGCAAGGTGGCCCCGGCCCTGGCCATGGGCAACACGGTGGTGGTCAAGCCTGCCCCGCAGGACCCGCTGTCGGTGTTCAAGATGGCGCAGGCGCTCGACGAGGCGGGCGTGCCACCGGGCGTGGTGAACGTGGTGAACGGGCAGTCGGTCGAGGTGGGCGAGGCGGCCGTCGACTCCGCCCACGTGGACATGGTGTCCTTCACCGGGTCGACCGCGGTGGGGCAGCGGATCGCCGAGGTCTGCGGCCGGTCGATGAAGCGGCAGCTGATGGAGCTCGGCGGCAAGGGAGCGGCGATCGTCTTCGAGGACGCCGACCTGGACGCGGCCGTGCTGGGGATCGGCACCACCTTCTCCTTCTACAGCGGGCAGATCTGCACCGCGCCGACCCGGGTGATCGTGCAGCGGTCCGTGTACGCGTCGCTGGTCGAGAAGCTGACCGGCTACCTGGCCTACATGAAGGTCGGCGACCCCACGGCGGCGGGCACGGTGGTCGGCCCGGTGATCTCGGCGGCCCACCGCGACCGGGTCGAGTCGTACGTGGAGCTCGGCCGCAAGGAGGGCGCCCGGATCGCGTACGGCGGCGAGCGGCCGGTCGTGGGGGAGGGGCGAGGCTTCTACGTCGCGCCGACCCTGCTGGTCGACTGCACCAACGACATGAGGGTGGTCCGGGAGGAGATCTTCGGGCCGGTGGTGGTGGTCGTCCCCTTCGACGGGGGCGAGGAGGAGGCGGTGGCGCTGGCCAACGACAGCGACTTCGGCCTGCTGAGCTATGTGTGGTCCGGGGACGCGGCCCGCGCCTTCCGGGTGGCGCGGCGGCTGCGGGCGGGCGGGGTCGGCGTCAACACGATCGGCCGGAACATGGAGGCGCCGTTCGGGGGCTTCAAGCGGTCGGGCGTCGGCCGGGACGTGGGCTCGTACGCGCTGCACGCGTACAGCGAGATCCAGTCGATCGTCTGGGCGGGGTGAGGTGACCGGCTGACCGTGACCGGCTGACCGGTCACCGGTGTCGGGCCCGACCGGTCACCGGTGATCAGTTGTCGTTCACGTAGTCGGTGGGGCGGCGGAAAGTCACACGGGAAAGTTTGGAAACACCCAAAACGGACACAGCTGCGGTTTCCGCATTCCGGAACGTCGTGTCCGCGTCCTGTCATGGTGGGGACGGCTGCCTTGCCGGGCCTTGCATTACCTGCCTTTCGGTGACGATTCGGTTTGGATTAAAAGGCCTCCCGGTGGCCTGGGTTGCGGAGTCAAGTCATCCAGATATGGAAAACGCAGCCTCTACCGTCCTTACTCATGACACAGCTGGACGTGCGGCCCGAGGCCTCGGACACGATGAGCGGCGCCGCTGACGGCGAGAGCGGCGGCGACGGCGACGTACGCGGCAAGGGCCTCGGCAAGGGATCCGTGGGCCTGGTCGGCAGTGCCGTCATCGGCATCTCCACCGTCGCGCCCGTCTACTGCCTGACCTCCACCCTCGGCTCCACCGCCGGTGAGGTCGGCGTCCAGATGCCGGCGGTCTTCCTCGCGGGCTTCCTGCCGATGCTGCTCGTCGCCTTCGCCTACCGCGAGCTCAACAAGGCGATGCCCGACTGCGGCACCTCCTTCACCTGGACCGTCAAGGCCTTCGGCCCGCGAATCGGCTGGATGTGCGGCTGGGGCCTGGTGATCGCCACGATCATCGTGCTGTCCAACCTGGCCGGCGTCGCCACGTCCTACTTCTGGCTGCTGGCCGGCGAGATCACGGGCGATCCGTCCATCGCCGCCCTGGACGACAACAAGCTCGTCCACATCGCCACCTGCCTGACCCTGATCGCCGTCGCCACCGCCATCAGCTACCGGGGCATGACGGCCACCAAGGGCGTCCAGTACACCTTGGTCGGCCTCCAGCTCGCCGTCCTGGCGATCTTCGTGGCGATGGCCGTCCAGAAGGCCTCCGCCGGCACCTTCGACACCGGCCTGGACTTCTCCTGGCAGTGGATGAACCCCTTCGCGGTCGGGTCCATGGCGGCCTTCACCGCCGGGCTCTCCCTCTCGATCTTCATGTACTGGGGCTGGGACACCTGTCTCACCGCCAACGAGGAGACCATCGGCTCGGCCAAGACCCCCGGCCGCGCCTCCCTCATCGCGATGGTCGTCCTGGTCGGCTCCTACCTGGCCACCGGCGTCGCCGCCCAGATGGCCGTCGGCTCCGGCGACAAGGGCCTCGGCCTCGGCAACCCGGAAACCTCCGGGAACGTCTTCGCCGCCCTCGCCGGCCCGGTCATGGGCCCCGCGCTCGGCATCCTGCTCTTCGTCGCGGTCCTCGCCTCGGCGGCCGCCTCCCTGCAGACCACCTTCATCCCGGTCGCCCGTACGGTGCTGGCCATGTCCACGTACGAGGCCCTGCCGGCCTCCTACGCGAAGGTCCACCCGCGCTTCAAGACCCCCGGCCGCGCCACGGTCATGGCGGGCGTCGCCACCGGACTCTTCTACACGGTGATGACCCTGGTCAGCGAGAACGTCCTGACCGACACGATCTTCGCGCTCGGCCTGATGATCTGCTTCTACTACTCGCTGACGGCCTTCGCCTGCGCCTGGTACTTCCGCGGGGACCTGCGCCGCTCCGCCCGGGACCTGCTGTTCAAGGGGGTCTTCCCGGTCCTGGGCGGCCTGCTGCTCGCCTCGGTCTTCGGCAAGACCCTCTACGACGCCTGGGACCCGGCCTACGGCTCCGGCTCCACCATCCCCGGGCTCGGCGTCGGCAGCGTCTTCGTCATCGGCGTCGGTCTGCTCGCCCTCGGCCTGGTGATCATGCTCGTCACCGCCCGCCGCAGCCCCGCCTTCTTCCGCGGCGAGATCCTGACCAAGTCCACTCCGGCGCTGGTGGTCGAGGACTGAGCCGGCCCGGGGAGGGGCGGGTCCGGCCCCGGGAGGCGCCGCGGAGTCACCCCAAAGTGGGGGCGCGCGGTGACCGGGGGTCGGGCGGGTCGTTCTGCACGGCATGAACGCCAAGAACGCCCTGAAGCGCAGCCTTGCCGCCCTCGTTCTCTCCGGTGGCGCCGCCGTCGTACTGACCCCCGTCGCCGCCCACGCCGACGACCACACCGCCCTCACGCCGCTCGCCCACCGCGTCGGTGAGATCGCCGACCACCCCGGGTCGGCCGTCAACGACGCCAAGACGGCCGTCGCCGTCACCGCCTCCGCGGCCGGCAACGCCACCAAGGCCACCAACTCCTCCCTCACGGGCGCCGGACACTCCCTGCACGGCAACCTGCCGAAGGCCCCGAAGGTCCGCTGAGGGGGACGCGCCGGGTGCGGTGACGGGGTTTGACGCGCGGGGTGCGGTGACGAAGACCGCGCGGGGTGCGGTGACGAAGACCGCGCGGGGTGCGGTGAGCGGGGACCTCGGACCCGGCCGGTCGTTGATCAGCGCATGATTCTCTGGTTGCTCAACACCCTCAGCACCCTCACCCTCGGCGTGCTCCTCGTCGGCGGCTTCGTCGCCCTCGCCGTCTTCGGCAGCCTCGCCGCCCGCCGCCGCTTCCCGCACCTGGCGGGCGGCGAGCACAACGAGATGGTCGGTGTCGCCCTCGGCATGTTCGGCGCGATCTACGGCATCATCCTCGCCTTCGTCGTCGTCACCCTGTGGACCCAGCTGGAGACCACCCAGAGCACCGTCGCCACGGAAGCCACCGACCTCGCCCTCGTCGTCCGCAGTGCCGAGGCCTTCCCGCCCGCCGAACGCGAGCGGGTGAACCGGGCGGTGGACGCGTACGCGCACGCCGTCGTGGAGGTCCAGTGGCCGCTCATGCGCGACGGCCACCCGAGCTACGAGGCCACTTCCGAGCAGACGCACGCGCTGTACCAGGCGCTCCAGGCGTACGAGCCCTCCGGCACGCGCAGCGAGACCTTCTACGGCGAAGCCGCCGGCCGCCTCAACGACATCGCGGCGCAGCGCCGGGCGCGGGTGACGATGGCCGAGACCTCCCTGCCGGTGCTCCTTCAGGTGCTGGTCTACGGGGGCGCGCTGGTGATCCTCCCGCTCACGTTCCTGTTCGGCCTGCGCAGCCTGCGGATGCAGCTGCTGTTCGTCTCGGCGGTGGCGGCCCTGATCGGCTTCAGCCTGCTGCTGGTGATGGTCCTGGACCGCCCCTTCGCGGGCGAACTGAGCGTGAGCCCGGCCCCGTACAAGGAGGGGGCGCTGTCGCAGTTCTGGGGTGGGGGGCGGGGGTAGAGGGGCGGGGGGCTTTGGGGGTCGGGATTCCCGCGGGCGGGGTCGGAGGGGGTTCGGGGGCTTCCCGTCAGTCCACTGTCCTTCCGTGTCGTGCCGGGCCGTCAAGGGCGCTCTCTTCGTTCGCGTCGCTTCGCGATGGCCTTCGGCCACCCTTGAC